>CAYWBD010000265.1:0-3922 GCA_964456315.1 uncultured Thermoflexus sp. | reverse complement strand
GGGCGAGCGGGGCCCCTCGACAAGCTCGGGTCGAGCGGGGTCCGCGGAGCGGCGGGCACCGGCGGAATCCACGGTGGATACCCCGTCGGGTAGCCGGTACCATCTGGCCAGCGCCCGGTTTCAGCGTGCGCAGGAGTCCCGATGCCCCGTGCCAGGCTCATCGACCCCATCCGCTTCGAGGTCATCCGCAACGCCCTGACGCAGGCGACGGAGGAGATGGCCGCTGCGCTGCGCCGTAGCGCCTACTCGACCAATGTGAAGACGCGCCAGGACTTCTCCTGCGCCTTCTTCGACCGCTCCCTCCGGCCCATCGCCCAGGCCTTCACCCAGCCCGTCCACCTGGGCAGCTTCGTCCGTCACGTGCCGACGGCAGTCCAACGCTACGGGCCAGAACGCTTCGGTCCCGGAGACATGGTGCTGTCCAACGACCCCTACGGCGGCGGGGTGCACCTCAACGACGTCACGCTGATCGGGGCGGTCCACTACCAGGGCGCGCTGGCCGGCTACACGGCCTGCCTGGCCCACCACGTGGACGTCGGCGGCGGCGCGCCGGCGTCGGTGGGCGCGTTCCAGGAGGTGTTCCAGGAAGGCGTGATCATCCCGCCGGTCAAGCTCGTCAAGGCTGGCGAGATCGTCCCCGATGTGTTCAGGCTGATCCTGGCTCAGGTGCGGGCGAAAAGAGAGACCGCCGGGGACTTCCGGGCCCAGGTGGCATCGAACAAGACTGGCGCGCTGCGGGTTGGAGAGGTCATCGCCCGCCACGGACTGGAGGAGTTCGACCGCTACGTTGAGGAGATCGTCGAGTACACCCGCCGGCGCACCCGCGTTGAGGTGGCGAAGCTGCCGCGCGGGGTGTTCCGGGCAGAGGGCTCGGTGGATACCGACGGCTTTACACCCGAACCTGTGAAGCTTGTCGTGAAGGTCACCGTGGACGAATCAGGGGTGACGTTCGACACCACCGGCTCCGACCCGCAGCGGCGCGCCCCGGTCAACTCTACGTTCGCGCAGACGTTCTCGGCCTGCGCCTACGCGCTGCGCGCGCTCATGGACAAGGACCTCCCGGTCAACCAGGGCTTCTACGAGTACGTCCGGGTCATCGCCCCCGAGGGGTCGGTGACCAACTGCAAGCACCCTGCGCCCGTGGTCGGCGGCTGGGAGACGCACGTCCGCCTCAATGACCTCATCTTCAAGGCCCTGTCGGGCCCGCTGCCGGACTTGATCTGTGCGGGCACGAAGGCCATGCAGTGCCACGCCGGGTTCGGGGGGCTCCGTACTCGCAGCCGGGACGCCAGTTTCATCCCCTCTCCCCTTGCGGCGGAGGGCGAGGGTGGGGGGCCTCGGTCGGGTCGCATCAGCCGGCGGCTCGCCGGTTCCGCGTCGGACTCTGACACCGCGGTCGCGCCTGCCGAATATTTCTGCTTCTTGGAGACGCTGGCAGGAGGCTACGGCGGTCGCTCAAAGTCGGACGGCCCCGACGCTGTCCAGACGCACGGCCAGAACACGGAGAACGCGCCGGTCGAGGAGACAGAGAGCAACTACCCGGTGCGCATCGTCCGCTACGGGCTAGTCGAGGGTTCCGAAGGGGCGGGACGGTTCCGAGGCGGCCTGGGCCTGCAACGGGACTACGAGTTCCCCGGGCCGACCACGTTCACGGTGCTGGCCGACCGCGACAAGGCCGGCCCGCATGGCCTCTTCGGGGGCCTGCCGGGCAGCCTGTCGGAATACCTGCTGTTTCCAGCCGGTGGCGGGCATCCCAGGTCGCTTTCATCAAAGGTGACGGTGCAGCTGGACCCCGGCGACGTCATCAGCTACCGGACATCAGGCGGCGGCGGGTTTGGCGACCCGGCAGAGCGAGAACCTGCCCGCGTCTTGAGCGATGTCCGGGCAGGCAAGGTTAGCGTCGCACGAGCGAGGGACGTCTACAGAGTAGCCATCGTTCCAAACGGGTTGACGGTCGACGAGGCGGGCACGGCAGGTCTGAGGCGAGTCCGCCAGCGTCGCGGCCGCACCTGACCTCCCTCTCCCAGCGGGAGAGAGCTTGGGTGAGGGAGAAGGTCGTATTCAAAGGGTGGGCGCGGCGGGGCGCTGGGCAGCGGCCATCGCCGCAAAAGGAGCAGGAATGTCCGTGTCTGAGCTAACTACAAAGCCGCTTTTGGGCAAAGTCGCAGCCATCACTGGCGGCGGAGCGGGCAACGGCCGTGCGGCCGCGGCGCGGCTCGGGCGCGCGGGTGCGAGCGTTTTCATCAGCGACATCACCCCGTCCTCGCTAGAGGACGCCCTCGCAGACATGAAGTCTGCTGGTATTGAAGCCGCTGGCGGCGTGTTCGACGCCTCGAGTCCCGCTGATGCCCGCCGGCTTTTCGCTGCCGTAGTGAAGCGCTACGGGCGCATGGACGTGTTCGTCAACAATGCCGGAGGCATCCGGGCGCAGCCATTCCTGGAAGTCACCGAGGCGACGTGGGACTGGACCATGGACCTCAACCTCAAGGGGGCGTTCTTTCACATGCAGGAGGCCGCGAAGCTGATGATCGCCCAGGCCGAGGCGCCTGGCGAAGCGGCGGCTCCAAGCAAGGCTGCCGGATCGGGTCAGGCCGGGCGCAAGGCGGGTCCGCGGGCTGCGCCCCTTCGAGAGCCTGATGGTGCGCAGCCGTACGCTGGCGCGATCATCAACATCGCCTCGGTCGCGGGCATTCAGGGCGGCATGACGCTGTCGCCGCCGTACGCCGGAGCGAAGGCCGCGCTCATCAACCTGACAAAGGTCGCCGCCGCAAAGGTGGCGCAGTATGGGATCACGGTCAACGCCGTGGCACCAGGGATCGTCAACACGGCCTTCAACTGGACACTTGACGAAGAAATCGGACAGAAGCGACTGGGAATGGCGGCCGGTGAGCATTTCAAGAGCCGCTGGTCGCCCGTCCCACTGGGCCGCGCCGCGGAGCCGGAGGACGTCGCTAACGCGGTGGCCTTCCTGGCGCACCCTGACTCCCGCTACATCACCGGCGAGACCATCGTCGTCGCTGGCGGGCTGGTCATGCGCTGACGCATGTCCACTCGTTCCGATGGAAGAGGGCCACTGAGAGGATGAAGAGCGCCCGACCGCCACCGGGCGCCTTTCGAACCTTCGGCCCGGCTCAGGACTGGCTAGCTCAGGGTGCCCAGCCTGTCCACTCCCGCCTGTCTATAATCGCCCGTCCCACTTCCTCAATAGGCACCAGTGTCTTTCTGGCCGGAGCGCGACTTGCCTGAAGCACCCCCGTTCGACCCCATCAAGTTCGAGGTCTTCCGCTCTGCGCTCGTGCAGGTGACCGAGGAGATGGCCGCCGCCCTACGCCGCAGCGCCTACTCGACGAACATCAAGACGCGCCAGGACTTCTCCTGCGCGTTCTTCGACAAGGACTGCCGGCCGATCGCGCAGTCATTCGCTCAGCCGGTGCACCTGGGATCGTTCGTGGAGCTGGTCCCGCGCGCTGTGAAGGCCTACGGGCCGGAGAACATGGGCCCGGGCGACATGATCGTGGTGAACGACCCGTACTCCGGCGGCACGCACCTCAACGACACGACGGTGTTCGCGCCGGTGTTCTATCCGGGCACCGGCGGGGTACCGGGCCCTTCGACAAGCTCGGGGCGAGCGGAGGCGCGCCTGGTCGGCTACGTGGCGGCGCTGGCGCACCACGTGGACGTGGGCGGCGGCGCGCCGGCGAGCATCGGCCCGTTCCAGGAGGTCTACCAGGAGGGCATCATCATCCTGCCGGTCAAGCTGGTCGAGCGCGGCGAGATCGTCGACGACATATTCAGGCTCATCCTCGCCCAGATACGCTCCAAGCGCATCACCGCGGGCGACTTCCGCGCCCAGATCGCCGCGAACCTGGCGGGTGTGCGCCGGCTGACCGAGATGATCGGCCGACACGGCCCACATCAACGC
>CAYWBD010000264.1:0-2935 GCA_964456315.1 uncultured Thermoflexus sp. | reverse complement strand
GCCGACCATGGCGACGACCTGGCGCGCCCGCCTTCGCTGCTGCCTGCCTGCGCCTCTTGCACCTGCACGCGGCCCATCGCCGCCATACACCGTGCCGGCCTTGAGGTCTTCGATGCGCGCCGCCTTCTCACCAGGCAGGACCTCGGCGATGACCTCCCCGATGCCGACCTCCCGTGCCACCGCCTCGGCTGCGCGGCGGTTGTCGCCGGTGAGCATCACCGTGCGGACCCCTAGCCTGTGCAGTGCGGCGACTGCCTCCCGGGCGGACGGCTTGACCGTGTCTGAAACGCCGACCACGCCCATCGCCGCGCCGCCGCGGGCCACGGCCAGCACGGTCTGGCCCTGCGAGGCCATGCCGTCTGCGCCGGCCTCCAGGGCCGATGTGTCGATACCGGCTTCCCGGAGCATCGCCAGGTTGCCGACTAGCAGCTCCTGGCCGCCCACGTTGGCCCGTGCGCCACGACCCGGGACAGCAGAAAAGCCCTGCGACACCGACGCGGTGATGCCGCGCTCCCTGGCGGCGGTGAGCACAGCCTTCGCCAGGGGGTGCTCCGAGCCCGCCTCGACGGCCGCGGCGGCCCCCAGCAGGTCTGCCTCTGACACCCCCGCCAGCGGCGATAGCGCGGCCACTCTTGGCCGGCCCGCCGTGAGCGTGCCGGTCTTGTCGAACACCACAACGCTGACCTTGTGCGCGACCTCCAGCGCCTCGGCGTCCCGGACAAGCACGCCCCGGCTGGCGCCCCGTCCCATGCCCACCATGATGGCCGTCGGCGTGGCGAGCCCCAGGGCGCACGGGCAGGCGATGACCAGCACGGCGACGGCGATGACCATGGCGTTGATAGCGGACGGCTCAGGGCCGAACACGGACCACGCCGCAAACGCCAGGGCGGCGGCCACAAGCACGGCGGGCACGAACCGGGCCGTGACCTGGTCCACCAGTTTCTCGATGGGCGCGCGGGAGGCCTGCGCCCGCTCCACCATCTTCACGATCTGCGCCAGGGCCGTGTCCCGGCCCACGGCGGTCGCCCGGAAGCGCAGGCCGCCGGGCCCGTTGACGGTGCCTGCGAACACCCGCTGCCCCGGCGCCTTGTCGACAGGCAGGCTCTCGCCGGTCAGCATCGACTCATCGAGCACGGAGGCGCCCTCGGTCACGACGCCGTCGACAGGCACGCGCTCGCCGGGCCGCAGGACGACGGTGTCGCCGGCGGAGACGTCTTCCACTGACATCTCGGCCGGCTCGCCGAGGTCGCCAGTGCCGGGAGCAGGCCGGGCGACCAGCGCGGTGCGCGGCTGGAGCCCGATGAGCTTCCTGATCGCATCTGAGGTGCGACCGCGGGCGCGCAGCTCCAGGTAGCGGCCAAGCAGGATGAGGCCGATGATCGCCGCGGAGACGTCGAAGTAGGTGCCCGCGGCGTCAGCGAAGAACCCGCCCGACGACGCCTCGTCTTCCATCATGACCAACGAGGTCTCGAAAGGCGCGGGATAGATGGTCACGGCGACGCTGTAGAGGTAGGCCACGGACGTGCCGATGGCGATCAGCGTGTTCATGTTGGTGGTGCGGTGGCGCGCCGCCGCCCAGGCCGACCTGTAGAAGCGCGACCCGGCCCAGAACTGCACAGGGGTCGCCAACGCGAGCAGCAGGACGTTGACCGCGGTGGGCGATATGTCTGCGAGGGCGGGGACCGACTGCCACTTGACGGCGACCATCGCGAAGGCGGCGACAGCCAGGCTCAGCGCAGTCTTGAGCTGCATGTCCTTGAGCTCGGCGGCGCGCCTGCCGGGGTCCTGCCCGGGAGCGCCTGCCGGCTCAGCCGCGGCTTCGACGCTGAAGCCCGCTGCTGCCGCGGCCTCTCGGAGGGCGCGGACTGTCACCAGGCCGCGGATGGCCTCGACGTCAGCGCGCTCGCTGGCGACGTTGACGTCAGCCCTGAGAACACCCGGCACGGCGAGGAGGGCAGCGGTGAGGTCCTGTCCGTGCTGAGCGTCTGCCGAAGCCGGCGGGTGCCCCGGTCCCACGGGGCGCGGTTGAGGGGGAACGGCGGGATCTGTCCGCCGCAGCCGCAGGCTGATCTTCTCGGCCGGTACGTCGTAGCCTGCTCCGCGCACCGCGCCTATCAGGTCGGCCTGGCTGGCCGGAGCCGCCGGGTCCAGGCGCACGGTCGCCGTCTCCGCGCCCAGGCTGACCTCTGCGGTGCGGACCCCTCGCGTCTCCCTCAACGCAGAGCCAACGTGGTGGACGCACGATGCGCAAGTCATGCCGGCAATGGGCAGGACAACGTCGGCGGGTGCGCTCGCCAGCGTCCTGGAAACTGGCGCTTGTCCGGGGCCGGAAACCGTCTGCGTCATGAGCGTGCCTGCGTTCCCGTCACCGGTCTGCGATCTCGTACAGGTCGACGAGCTCTTTGAGCACCTGCTCCTCACGCCCTTCCCGGACGCCGGGAGCGACGCAGGACTTCAGGTGCGCGGCCACGAGCGCGGATTCGAGCTTCTGCAGTGCACGGCGCACGGCGTAGGTCTGCTTCAGCACATCGACGCAGTAGCGGTCCTCCTCGACCATCTTCCTTATGCCGTCGAGGTGGCCGTCGATGTAGTTGAGACGTTTTAGGGCGTCGGATTTTGTTTCGTGAAGCAAGACTGACCCCTGGAATGGTGATCCGTGTTTGCACCGATTATACCCCTACCCAGGGGGTATGGGTAGGCGCACGAGGTGACGCCGGCCACAGCTGGGAGCCGCGGCATCCCCTAGAATCCCGTGTCGCAGGGAGGTCCCATATGGAACAGAGGCTGAGCCTGGTCACTCTCGGGGCGGCGGACGTGGCGCAGAGCAGGCGGTTCTACGAGCGGCTGGGCTGGCGAGCGTCCAGCGCCAGCCAGGGCAGCATCGCTTTCTTCCAGCTCGGGGGGATAGGCCTTTCGCTTTACGGGCGGGCCGCGC
>CAYWBD010000263.1:0-1552 GCA_964456315.1 uncultured Thermoflexus sp. | reverse complement strand
CGGAGCGAAGAATCTAGCTCTGCGGACGACGCCCCGCCATCTGGGACCGCGTAGGGTCGCCGGGAGTGACCACCTGGGTCCGTTGGCGGAACGTGTCTGTCGGAGCTAGATTCTTCGGCGCTCCGCGCCTCATAATGACATGGCCCCTACGTCCGGACGAACGGTCAAATCCCTCCTGGGCGGACTTCCGGGCGGACGACGGTGCCCCACCGGGTGACGATGCGCCGTGCGGCAGCTAGCTGCTCGCGTGTGTCGATGTCGAACAGGCTCAGCATCTGCGGGTCGTGGGCCTCGACTTCGTCCTCCGTGAACGCCATGAGCGGCGGGGTGCCTGACTCGTATGCACGCTCGAGGAGCTGCCGCGGCGAGGCGCCACCCCCGGCGAGCTCCCGGTCGACCAGGGGTAGCCACGTCGCCACTGGGTACACGCCGTGCAAAGGGTGGAAGCCGCCTCCGGCCCTGGGGACGACGGCCGTCAGGCCGCCGCGGCTGTCCGGGGCCTCTGCGGCCTGCGCCATGGCCTGTACCAGGCGGCGGGACAGGAACGGGTAATCGGCGCCGGTCACGAAGGCCAGGGGCGTCACACACGCAGAAAGACCTGCGTGGAATGCCGCCAGCGGCCCACGGTCTGGTGCGGTGTCAGTGACGACGTGCATGCCAAGGGCTGACCCGGCGTCTGGCGTGTCGTCCTCCTGGTCTGCGCGGACGACGAGGACCAGCTCCCGGCAGAGGGGCTTGAGGGTGTCTGCGACGCGGGCGAGCATGAGCTTGCCGCCCAGCATGAGGAGCGGCTTAGACTCCCCGAGCCGCCTGCTGTGGCCGCCGGCCAGAACGATCCCAGTCAGCCTGTCGCGCATGTAGACAGACTACCGCGGCGGGCGTTCCGGGCAAGAGGGTGGGACACCGGCTGCCGGGCGCAGACGGCAGTCGCGCGGGCCGGGTGCGGGGTGGAGTCGTTGCTATACTCCCGCGCCGTCGGCCCTGTTTGCTGGTCGCGCGTGGAGGCTACGGCTCAGGAGGACACTACTTGACGGAGCCCACTGCCCGTGTGAGCGACGCTCTGCTGAGAAAACTTGCCACGGCGTCGAACGCCACCGTTCTAGGCCTGCTCATGAGGCGCGGCTACGCGAAGGTGTACATGGAGGGCGTGCGGTCGCTGGCGCCGGGCCGCAGGCTCGTCGGCCGCGCGGTCACGCTCCGGTACCTGCCATCCCGCCCGGACCTGCAGAAGCGCATCGCGTACGGGAAGACCGCGGAGGGCATGAACGACACGCCGCGCTGGCGGGCCCTTGAGGCCCTCGGCCCGGGCGACGCGCTGGTCGCCGATGCGATGCGCTGCTCGGACGTGTCGACCGGCGGCGACGTCGTTTTTTCGCGCATCCTCACAAAAGGGGCCGCCGGGCTCGTCACCGACGGCGCGGTGCGGGACGGCCACAAAGTCGTCCAGTACGGCTACCCAGTCTTCGCCGGCGGGAGCACGCCGACCATCGGCGAGCCCAACATCCTGCCATTTCAGGTCAATGAGCCGGTGCAGTGCGGCAGCGTGCTGGTG
>CAYWBD010000262.1:0-10674 GCA_964456315.1 uncultured Thermoflexus sp. | reverse complement strand
GACGCTGTCGATCAGGCCGTACTCAACAGCCTGCTCGGAGGTCAGGTAGAAGTCACGGTCGGTGTCGCGGGCGACCCTTTCGTACGGCTGCCCAGAGCGCTCGGAGATGATCTGCCTGATCCTGTCCTGGAGGCGGAGGATCTCGCGGGCGTGGATCTCTATGTCGGTCGCCTGGCCCTGCACGCCTGAGAGGGGCTGGTGCATGTGGATGGTGGAGTTCGGCAGGGCGAAGCGCTTGCCCTTGGCCCCGGCGGTGAGGAGGACCGTGCCCATGCTGGCGCAGAGGCCTACGCAGATGGTGGACACGTCGCAGGGGATGTGGTCCATCGTGTCCATGATGGCGAAGCCGGCCGTGATGACACCGCCCGGCGAGTTCAGGTAGAGGCTGATGTCCTTTTCCGGGTCCTCACGTGCCAGGTAGAGCATCTGCGCAACGATGAGGTTGGCGACCTGGTCGTTGATGCCGGTGCCCAGGAAGATGATCCGCTCTTTAAGAAGTAGCGAGTAGATGTCGAACGCGCGCTCGCCACGAGCGCCCTGCTCGATGACCATTGGGATGATGTTTTCTGGACGGTTCAGCGTGGTCATTTCCTGAGTTTGCCTTTCTGGGTTGCCGGGTGTTCCAGATGTGCCACTTTGACGGTGCGGCCCGGTCCTGTCAGGGCCGGCGGGTGACCTGTTCCTGTCAGTCTGTGACTCTGCCTAAGGAGGGTCAGGGCGTTGCCACTGCCTCCGGATGTGAATGAGTCCCGCCGGCCCCTTCAAGGGCAGTCCCTGCGGCGCCGTCTTGCGAAATGAGGTTGCCGACTCCTGCGAGCTCGAACGCCCTGTTGAGGGCAGCCCTGCGCCGCAGGGTGCGCCGGACGGAGTCTTTCGCCTCCGCACTGTCCAACTGCTCCGGGCTTACCCGGCCGCCGGACCTGATGGTCGCGATCTCCGCGCTGACCTCGTCGTCGGTCACCACGATGCCTTCTGCCTCGGCGAGCTTCTCGATGACCAGCGACCGTTTGAGGCGATCCTCGGCGGTGGCGCGGGTGTCGTTGACGTACTCCTCAGCGCTCTTGCCAGACCTCTGGATGTACTGTTCGAGCGGCAGCTTGTAGCGTGCGAGCTCCTGCTGGGTGTCGTAGATGATATGGTCGGTTTCGTGCTCGACCATCATGGGCGGCACCTCGAACGCAGCGCCCGCCACCAGAGAGTCCAGTAGCTGTCGCTCAACCGAGAGTCGCGTGTTTTCACGCGCCTGCGCTACGAGGTTTCCTCTGATCCGGTTGCGTAGTTCCGCAAGTGTCTGGAAGCCTTCTCCAACGGATTTTGCGAGTTCGTCGTCTACCGCCGGGAGGACTTTCTCCTTGAGGCCGTGCAAAGTGGCTGTGAACTGGCCCTGCTTGCCGGCGAGCGCCTTCTGGGAGTGGTCCTCAGGGAATGTCAGCGGGAACTCCCGGGTCTCGCCGACTTTCATGCCGGCGATGGCCTCTGCGAACCCTTTGACCGGGTAGGCGATCCCCTCTGCGGCCAGGAACTCAGTGGACTGCGCGTTGAGCACCTGCTTGCCGTCTGCATGGCCGGCGGCTGTAATGGTGGCGAGGTCGCCCAGCTTGAGCTCACGCTCCACGGGCGCCCAGGTGGCCTGCGCGTCCCGGACGCGTTCAATGGAGTCGTCAACGTCTTTGTCGGAAACGGCTGTCTCGTCGCGCACGATCTTGATGGAGCGGTAGTCGCCCAACGTGACCTGGGGCTCGAGCGCGATGGTGGCGTCAAGCTTGACGACGGGCTGCTTCTCCACGACTGAGACCCGGGGCGTGGCGGCCGGTGTGAGCGACTCGGACTTGAGGGCCTCGGTGACGGCTTCGGGGACCAGTGACTCCAGGGCTTCTTCCAGGAGGCGGTCCTTGCCCACGTGGCGCTCGAAAACGGTCCTGGGCGCCTTGCCGGGCCTGAACCCCGGCACACGGGTGGTCTGCACGAGCCGCTGGTAGGCGCGGTGCAGGTGCTTGTCGACGCGCTCCGGCTCGACTTCGATGTGCAGCACGGTCTGGCGAGCGACGGTGTCGCCCCGCGTTACCTTCAAGACTGGAACTCCCCGCGGGCTGGGCGCAAACGCCCAGTAGATCAGGACCTATACGCGCTCAACAGCTATCGATTGTACCTCAGGCGCTGGCGTGAACTGCCAGCCGTTGGCAGCGCGCAAGCGCCGCACCGCACCAGCCGCTCGCCCTGAGCCTGCCTGCCCTGAGCTTGTCGAAGGGTCGGATGGCGAAAGGCGGGGCCCCTCGACTACGCTCGGGGCGAGCGGTTGGGCGTCCTGTGCCGGTCGAAGGACCCCGTCAGCCAACTTTTTCGCGTTACCGGTGCGGCGCCTTTCAGCTTCGTTCGAGGCGCATGCCATACCCCCCTACGGCACGACGGTCCTGATGTGGAGTTCCTTGAGCTGGACGTCGGAGATCGGCCCGGGTGATTCAAACAGCGGGTCTGAGGCGGTCTGCGTCTTCGGGAAGGCGATGACCTCACGTATGGAGGTCTCACCTGCCAGTATGGCGCAGAGGCGGTCCTGGCCCAGTCCCATGCCGCCGTGCGGCGGGACTCCGTACTCGAACGCCCTCAGGAAGTGGCCGAAGCGCACCTTGATGTCCTCGGCGCTGTAGCCGACTATCCCGAACACCTTCTCCAGCATCTCCGGCCGGTGCATGCGGATGCTGCCGGAGCCAAGCTCCCAGCCGTTGCAGACGAGGTCAAACTGCTGTGCGTGGACCTTGCCGGGGTCGGTGTCCAGGAGCGGGATGTCCTGCTCCCGTGGCGCGCTAAAGGGGTTGTGGGCGGACTCCCAGCCCTTGCGCTCGTCGCTCCAGTCGAACATCGGGAAGTCCGTGACCCAGGCGAAGTGGAACGTGTTGGCGTCTGCCAGGCCCAGCCTGCGCCCGAGGGTGACGCGCAGGTTGCTCAGCGTGACCGAGGTGACTTTCGCGCTGGCCGCGACGATCAGGACGAGGTCACCAGGCGTTGCGCCGGTGCGGCGGCCAACCTCTTTCAGGAGATCGAGCGAGACGAACTGCTTGACCGGCGAGCGCACCGTCGCGTCGGTGACATCTCCGATGGACGCCGGCCCCGTGTCGTAGGCCACGGTCACAAGCCCCTGCGCGCCCGAGCTCTTGGCCAGGTCAATCAGCTCGTCCGTCTGCTTGCGCGTGTAGGCGGCGCAACCGGGCACAGCGAAGCCCCGGACCACACCGCCGGCCTTGACCGCGCCTTCAAAGACACGGAACCCTGATTTCGCGGCGATGTCCGTGAGGTCAGCCAGCTCCATCCCGAAGCGCATGTCCGGCTTGTCCGACCCGAAACGGCGCACCGCTTCCTCGTGGGTGAGCCGCGTGAAGGGCGACGTGACCTTCGCCTCCGGCCTGGTCTGCTTCACGATGTGCGTGTACAGGCCCTCGACGACCCTGTGCACGTCGGCCTGGTGAACGAAGCTCATCTCGAGGTCCAGCTGCGTGTGCTCCGGCTGCCGGTCGGCCCGGAGGTCTTCGTCCCGGAAGCAGTGGGCGATTTGGAAGTAACGCTCCACGCCGGAGACCATCAAGATCTGTTTGAGCTGCTGCGGCGACTGCGGCAGGGCGTAGAACATGCCGGGGTGCAGCCGGCTGGGGACGACGTAGTCGCGCGCGCCCTCGGGCGTGCTCTTGAGCAGGATGGGCGTCTCGACCTGGGTGAACCCCTCCGCTTCCAGGTAGTCCCAGATAAGGTGCGTGACCTTGTGGCGCAGGCGCAGCAGGTCGTGCATGCGGGGCCGGCGAAGGTCCACGAATCGGTAGCGAAGGCGCACGTCCTCGTCTGGCGGGGCGTCCCCCACTTCAAACGGCGGGGTCTTGGACTGGTTGAGCACCTTGATCGAGTCCGCGGCAAGCTCAACGTCACCCGTGGGGAGCTCCGGGTTTTCGGCGCCGGCCCTGCGTCTGACGATAGTGCCGCTGACCTGGACCACCCACTCTGAGCGGACTGTGAACGCGGTCTCGTGGGACGGTGCGGAGACCTGCGGGTTGAAGACGACCTGGAGCAGGCCCGAGCGGTCGCGCAGGTCAATGAATATGAGCGAGCCGTGGTCGCGCCGGCGGTGCGCCCAGCCTGCGACTGTGACGCGCTTGCCAGCGTGTGAGAGGCGCGGCTCCCCGCAGTCGGTGTCCTTGTACAAGGTGTGTGCTCCCGTGGCCCGCCCCTGGTGCTCAAAGGGCGGGAATGGTGCGCGAGCGCCGACAGGCGCGCGTTGCTCAGCGGCTACCTTCCGCCTGTCTCAGCGAACGGGGGTATTGGTTTGCGGGCCGCGCCTGTTTGAGCGCCAGTCTGCCAGGCGCCAGAGCAAGCCGGTCGCCAGGCCGGCGGCAAGCATCTTGATGAGGTCGCCAGGGATGAACGGGTAGACGGCGCTGGAGAAGAGCTGGCCCGGCTTCGGCCAGCCGAGGTCAAAGAAGCTGAGCCAGATGAGCGCCGGGACGTAGACCGCGATCGCGCCGGCCGCGGCCGCCCACAGTGCCCGCCCCCTGTTGAAGCCGTGCTGAGAGAGGCAGCCGGTGATGTAGGTGGCCAGTACGAACCCGACCAGGTAGCCGCCGGTGACGCTGGTGATGTACCGCCAGCCGTTGCCGCCGCCCTGGAACACCGGCAGTCCCGCCATGCCCGCGAGGTAGTAGCTGGAGATCGACACGACGCCCCACCGCCAGCCCAAGACCGTTCCGGTCATCAGGACGCCAAATGTCTGGAGGGTGATGGGGACGGGGTTCTCGGGCAAGAAGAACCGGGCCTGGGCAAACACCGCAACGAGGCCGGCGAACGCTACGGCGGCGGCCAGCCGGTGCGCAGTCTGAGCGCGGGGGAAGAGTACGTCGAAGAGGGACGGCCCGGCCACGACGGGCAGGGCGAGCCTCCTGGACCACCGGGTTGCAGGACCTCGGGATACCGCAATTTGCTGCATCTGCGCCTCGTCAGTGCTGGAGCATGCCGTTCTGAGCGGAGTCCCGGCGGGCCGGGACGGAGCGAAGAGCCCAGCCCATGTGCGGGCGCCCCGTCCTCTGAGCTAGATTCTTCGGCCCTGCGGGCCTCAGAATGACACCGCGGCCGCCATAGGCCTGTGGCAGAGGGCAAGCCGGACCGTCTGCTAGACCGGTATGCCGTACTCGCGCTTCTTGACCGCGAGGTTGACAAACGTCTCCGTCCGCCGCACGCCCTGGATGGTACCAACCTTCTCGCGCAAGAAAGCGCCCAGCGCCTCGGCGTTCGGGAGGGTGGCCCAGGCGAACACGTCGTACGTGCCAGTGGTTACGGCTACCCAGCGGGTGGAGTCGAGCTCTGCGACCTTGTTGGCGACCTGGTCAATCTTGTCGGGGTCAACCTGGATGCCGATCAGCGCCTCGGATTCATAGCCGAGCTTACGCGGGTCCGGCAGCGCAATGACGTTGATGATGTGGTCCGACACCAGGCGCTTGAGGCGGCGCCGCACTGTGCCCTCGCTCACGCCGACGTCGCGGGCGATTTTCGCGTTCGAGGCGCGGCCGTTGCGCTCGAGGAGGCCGATGATCTTGCGGTCTAGCTCGTCCATTGGCATTTCGATCTCCGGCCCCCGTATAAGGCGGGGGGCTGCTGCTCACGAGTCCCGGCGGTTTCAGGGCCGCCGTGGTCGGCGAGGTGTGTCGGAATGCGAAGCCGTATGCCTTCGCGTCACACACAATCGTTGATGGTACTACCCTGTCCGCCTTCGTGAAAGCTTGCACCGTGCGAAAACCGTCGCGTCGGGAGTGTCTCGTGCCAACCTGCCCGTCGCCGCCTTTTTGGCATAGAATCCGTTTTAAGTCCGGGCGTCAGTTGCGTGGCGCCCCTGTGCTGCGCTCCCCGTCGGGCGGCTACACTAGTCACTCGGGTCACAACGGCATTCGGAGGCGATGATGGTTGCAGAGAAAAAGCCCGCTCTTGAGTTCACCGAGGCGGCGGCGCTGAAGCTCCACGAGGTGCTCAAGGAGCAGGACGCCATAGAGTCGTACCTGCGCATCGCCGTCAGCACCACGCCCCAGGGCGGCATCGAGTACGTATTCGGCCTGGAGGAGAAGCCCGCCGAGACCGACGAGGTGTTCGAGTTCGGGCACCTCAGGGCGGTTATCGACGGCGACAGCATGCCGCTGTTGACGGGGTCGAGTATCGACTACGTCGAAGGCTTCCAGCGCACGGGGTTCGTGATCTCGAACCCAAACTTCCGCGGAGGGGGCTGCGCCTGCGGTGGCGGCGGCTGCGGTTGCGGCGGTGCAAGCCACGGCGGCGCGGAGGACAAGGACGCGGCTGCCATGGAGATGGAGGCCGAGGCCGGTCAGGGCGGCTGCGCCTGCGGCGGCGGTGGCTGCGGCCGGCACTAGACCCCGTCCTGCGCTGTGCACCATCACGCCTTAACCCGTCGTCCCGACCCTGAGCTTGCCGAAGGGGAGGGACCCGGTGTGGTGGCTCCCATTCACTAGCCTGTTGGCACGGCCCCAGATTCTTCGGCCTACGGCCTCGGAATGACGGTCACTGCGGTAGGACATGGGCAAAGCCAGGCCGGGGCTGGCCGATGGGCCGAGTGGTGCATATAATCCCCCGGTTGCCTGTTCGCCAATCTTGATGATCCCAGGGCGGCGGGATGCCGCCCTGCCAGGAGCCTCTCCGGATGACCTACATCATTGCCAAGGCCTGCGTGGACGTCCGTGACGGCGCCTGCGTGGACGTCTGCCCCGTCGACTGCATCTACTCCAAGCCGGGAGACCCCCAGCTCTACATCAGCCCCGAGGAGTGCATAGACTGCGCCGCCTGCGAGCCCGTCTGCCCTGTCACCGCCATCTTCCCCGAGGACCAGGTGCCCGCCGACCAGAAAGAGTTCATCAAGATCAACTACGACTACGACTACAAGGGCTCCCAGACTGGCAACAACGCCGGGATCGGGCCGCTGGCCGCCAAGAAGCACTAGCGCCCGCACATTCGGTCTGAACGACGTTTGACCGCCCCGGGGGTTGCCTGGGGCGGTTTCGCGTCTGGCGGGCTAACTGGAGAAACTCAGTCCGAGCCGGCTCAGAAGCTTGCCGAGGTGTCGCAGTGCGTTCTTGTAGTCCTTATGGGCCTCCATGTAATAGTCGCCGTGATGCACCGGCACCACGAAAGGCCTCCCGGTCGGATGCTCGGGCTTCAACGCGATCAGGTATCGCTGGGCGCTCGTCTTCAACGGAGTGACCCGTTTCAGTCGCAGCGCCGACTCTCCGTTGGCCAGAACTAGGCGGAGTACCTGCTCGTACAGATCGCTGACCGACACCGCCTGGATTTGCTGATGCTGGACACTGACCGAGATCCCACGTTCGCGTGGCGATCGGCCGCCCACCATTTGGCTTATGCGCATGTCCGCAGCCCGAGTTGCCACAGGCGTCGTCGCGCCGCGCGATGGGTAGCCCTGTGCCAGTCTGGATCGTGCGTGCAATTCGAGTAGCCGCTCGATAACTGAAGCCGGGTTCGGGTCAAGGGGGCCCGTCAACTCCTGTAGCCGCGTGACCAGCTCGAGCGGCAGTTCGGCCTTGCACACTTCAGACCTCCTTCTGGAAACCGTATAACCCATAGACCGTTTTATACGGGGGTTATCAGGTGTTTTCAAGCGCGCACGTTCGACTATGGGAGGACGCGGCCTGCTCCGATGCCGCATACTTTCGGGGAATCCTCGGGAACCCCAGATCACCTTGGCGGCTGACATGAACAACATCCTCGTGACTGGCTCCAGCGGCCTCATCGGTTCGATGCTGATCAGGTCGCTGGCGGGCAATTACGTGTTCAGCGGGCTGGACCGTGTGGGGCCCCGAACGGGCATGGCCGCAGGCGGCGCGCCAGACGTGCCGACGCTGATCGCGGACGCGGCAACGGGCGTCGGGGCCATCCTGCCGGCCTTCACGGGCATGGACGCGGTTGTGCACCTGGCCGCAGACGTGCGACAGGACGCGCCGTGGGACAGCGTGCTGCCCAACAACGTCGCCCTCACACACAACGTCTGGGAGGCCTGCCGGCTGTCTGGCGTGAAGCGCGTGGTGTTCGCCAGCTCGAACCACGCCGTCGGGATGTTTGAGAACGACGACCCGTACCGGCGCATCGTCCAGGGCGACTACGCCGGCCTTGACCCCGCGAAGGTCCACAAGGTTGACCACACCGTGCCGGTCCGCCCCGACGGCGACTACGGCATCTCGAAGGCGTTCGGCGAGGCGACGGGGCGGTACTACTTCGAGCAGTTTGGCATCGAGGCGGCCTGCCTGCGCATCGGCACAGTGATCCCGCACGACAGCCCCAAAAAGTCTGTCCGGCACTTCGCCACCTGGTGCAGCCACCGGGACCTGGCCCAGCTTGTGGACAGGTGCCTTTCTGTCCCAAAGCTGGGGTTTGAGGTGTTCTACGGCGTGTCAGGGAACAAGTGGCGGTTCTGGGACATTTCGCACGCCGCGGAGGTGGTCGGGTACAGCCCGGCTGATGATGCGGAGCGCTTCAGGTAGGACGATGGTCGTGCGCCGGACTGCACGTTCTCCCTGAGCCTGTCGAAGGGTGGACGGATGGGCGAGCGGCACCCTGTCCAGACCTCGGGTGTTACGGGGCCCCTCGACTTCGCTCGGGGCGAGCGAGAGGGGGAGGCGTTCGCCTTTCGACATGCTCGGGGCGAGCGAGAGGGGGAACCGTCCGACCTTCGAGAGGCTCAGGGCGAACGGTTGGGCGAGCGAGGGGGCGGCCGAGGCCCGGGTCGGCGGGGCGGCCCGAAATCGGAGCGACGGAATCTGCTGCTGGACCGGATGCTGGAGCCGTCAGACCGTGTGCCGGGCCCGATGTCTTCATTCGGGCGCGCTGCTGAACGAGCCAGGCGTTCTCGATGGCCCTCATATGGAAGACGCCGTCGTCGGAAGCGTAGAACCGCCCGTCCTTCGTCCAGCGGGCGTGTCCCCGGCGCACCATGTCGGCCAGGCGCGCCCGGACGGTGCCTGGGTCGACGTTCCGGTACCAGCGGGCCACTGACAGGTACGCGATCTGCTCTGGCGTCAGGCGCGCGCCGGTGACCACCAGCACGTACAGCGTGCGCTCGTATGCGCCGCCGGCCTCGTGGCACTGGAGCTGCCAGCCCTCGACCGGGAGGCCGTAGGCCCTGATCGCGCCCTGCCTATCCTCGACCGATAGCGCATCCCATGCGCGGCGTCGCTTGGCCTCGAGGTCCGTGGACTGCCCGGGCCGCGGCTGGACGCTGGATAAGTCGATGTGGTGCTCTAGTGTCATCACGTGTCATTCTGAGCGAAGCGAAGAATCTAGCTCCAACGGCGACGCGGCGCAGTCCGAGGCAGCGAGCGCAGCGCCAGAGCGCGCGGCGAAGCGGCGGTGTCCGAGCCAGCGCCCTCGTTGTCGCCCCGGCCAGCCGACGCGTCGTCCCCGGAGCGAGATTCTTCGCTCCGCTCAGAATGACATGGCCGGGCCGTGCGCGCCACTTCGTCGTGTGAAACGGCGAAGCCTCGCCGCTTGTGAAATGGCCGAGCCTCGCCGCCGTTCTTGGGCTACCATTCCGGGCCATGACAAGTTCACACGCTGATGCAACGCTCGCCGTCGCCGTGGACATCGGCGGGACGAAGATGCGCGCAGCGCTGGTGAGCCGCAGCGGCGAGGTCACGCACCGTCACGTCTGCCCTACTGACCCTCAGACAGGCATCGAGGACGGGTCTGCGCGCCTTGCAGCGCTGATCAGGAAGGCGCTGGGCGGCGCACACGGCGCGCAGGTGGCCGGAGTGGGCGTTGCGACTGCCGGGCCGGTGAACCCCGCCAGCGGGACGTACAACCACCCGCCGAACCTGCAGGCGTGGCATGGCAAGACGATGAAGCCGCTGCTGGAGCGCGACCTGGGCCTGCCGGTGTGGGTGGGCCACGACGCGACGCTGGCGGCGTATGCGGAAACGCAACTGGGGCCGCACCGGGGCGCACGGGACCTCGTGTACGTGACGGTGAGCACGGGCGTCGGCGGGGGGATCATCGCCAACGGCGAGATGGTGACGGGGATGACCGGCGGCGCGGGCGAGGTGGGCCACATCGCCGTCCGGCCGGGCGGGCTGAAGTGCAACGTGGGCTGCGATGGCTGCTTCGAGGGCAACACCTGCGGGCCGGCGATTGCGCGCATGGCGGTGGCGAAAATCAAAGCAGGCGCGAAGTCGACGCTATCCGAGTTGTCGGGAGGGCACCTGGCACGGATCACCAGCCCCATGGTGATCGAAGCTGCCGCAGGCGGCGACAGTGTGGCGGGCGAGGTCGTCGAGGAAGTGATCGAGAACATCGGCATCGGGCTGGGGAGCTTGCTGAACTCACTGGAGCCCGAGGCGCTGGTTATAGGCGGAGGAGTTGTGCTGGGGCTGGCGCCGCAGATTGACCGGATCAGGGATGCGACGCTGCGCCACGCTCTGCCGCGCTACCGGGACCGCGGCGTGCCGCTTTCGATCACCACACTGGGTGACGACGTGAGCGTGCTCGGGGCGGCGTTCTGGGCGTTCAAACGGGCGGGGTCAGGGTAGGTGCGCACCGTTCGCCCTGAGCTTGTCGAAGGGCGTAGGCCCGTTGCGCCGCTGAGTCGTGCCCCTCACCCTCGCCCTCTCCCGGCGGGAGAGGGGATCCTTGTTC
>CAYWBD010000261.1:0-6968 GCA_964456315.1 uncultured Thermoflexus sp. | reverse complement strand
GCCGGCCAACCCGGCCAGCATCACAACGAACCCGGCTCCGGTTATCGCCGCCGCCGCGCCCACGTTGCTCAAGCCGTAGGGGTTGTCGACTGACGGGAGGTCCTCGAGAGGCCCCGGTGTTAACGCAGTGCCGGCGGCCGCGAGCGCGCTACCCGCAACGCCAGCCAAAGCTAAGCCGAGCCACCGGCGCGTCAGCGGCCTCCCGTCCGGAAATAGCACAAGCGCCAGGGAGACGGTGACTCCCGTAACGGGGATCCAGAGCCAGTTCCACAGCCAGGCCAGTACCAGGCCGCCTGGCAACGGGTCGGACTGGCTCAGTGTGAAGTACGAGTACTCTCGGGACAACGCTCCGGCGCCCATGCCGACCGCCGAACCGAGGACGAGCCAGCCAATCGGGTTATCGGGGCGGCTACGGGCTATTACCAGGCCCGTGATCGCAAGGGCCCCCGCGAAAATGCAAATGTCACCTCGAAAGCCCCACTTCTGCGGCAGGGGGGCATCCAGGCTCAGCAGCAGCAACACCGACGCGGCGCCAGCGAGCAGGAATGCCAGACCGGCCAGCGCCCAGGCGAGCCGTTGGGCCACGGTGCTCACCTTCTCCAGTGGACGCTTCACGGGGCCGTCTGCGAGGGCCGCGTCTCGTAATGCCATCGGTCTACTCGGTCTCCCGGTCAGGCGATGTCCGCGGTGCCCGCCGCGGCAGGCCGATGATAAGCGCGGCCGGGCCGGCAAGGAGCAGCCACATGGCGTTCCCCAGCCCCCACGCGCTCGCCGCAGCGCCGATGCCTAGCGGGAACAGGCTGCCGACGAGCCCGCCCATGTTGCCAAGCGTTGCCGCCGAGCCGCTGCGTCCTGGAAACGCCGCGTAAAGCCGGGCCTGCAGTATGGCGTAGAGCCCGGCGTTGGAGAAGCCCAGCGCCCCCGCCACGATGAGCTTGGCCCACACCGGCGGCGCGAGCAGCAACGCCGTGAACAGCGCGGCCTGCACCACCACGCTCACCCGGAGGAAGCTCAGGCCCCGCACCCGCTCAAGCGCCGGGATCAGCAACAGGTCGCCAAGGAGCCCGCAGCCAGACCAAACCGCGACGCCCAGCGCGGCCTGCGCCGGTGTCGCCTTCCCTGCGTCTACCAGGTAGAGCGCCAGGAACCCCAGCAAGACATCCAGCATCAAGTCGGCGAACTCGAGCATCACCACCCACCGGACGACCTGCCACTTGCGCAGAGACCTGACGATTTCGACGAGCGCGGACAGTAACCCGCTCACGACCGGCTTGCGAGGCTGAACTGTGCCTACCGGCCGCTCCGGGCGCAGCTTCACGGCGAACATGACCAGTACCGCCGCCAACACAGCGCCTGCCAGGAACGCCGGCCTCCAGCCCGCGCCCAACGCGGCCAGAATGCCGATGGCCGCCGTCCCCGCGACCACGCCCAACGAACCCGCCAGCGCCCAGCGGGCCATGTTGTGCTCCCGGCGGGCCGGGTCGCGGTCCATCAGCGATGCCTGGGTTAGCGTGACGAACGCGCCAGAGGCCGGCGAGAAGATGATGAACGCGCCAAGCAACGGCCAGAAGCCGCCGCTGAGCGCAGCAAGCACGCTAGCCAGCGCGAAGCACACCCCGCCGCCGATGATGAGCACGTCGCGCCGCCAGATGTCGGACAGCAAGAACAACACCGGCTCGATGAAGTTGCCAATATAAAGCGGGACGCTGAGCAGCAGCCCGACTTGAAAGTAGCTAAGCCCGAGGTCGTCGCGGATGCGCGGCCAGGCGGCCTCCCGTGCCCCGAACACGAGCTCGTCCGCAAACTCGATGGACAGGGCGAGCAGCAGGTATGGGCCCGGGCGCATGAAGCGCCGGGAGAGGGACTGTCGCAGTCGCTTCACGCGCCACCGTCAAAGCATCGACCGGCCTCCCAGGTGCCCGGGCGGCCACTCGGGCGCCGTGTCTGGCATGACCGCAGGCTGACTACATAGCGTCCGCGAGCGGCCCGGGGTAGTCGCCGACCTTTTGGCCCAACCTGTCGCGCTTGGCGGCCACTTCGCCGATGTGGAAATAGTGGTGGGCGAATGCGCGCATGACGAGGTAGCGCAGGTTGGCCTCCGGCTGGGTACCCAGAGCCGGCGCCTTGATGCGCTCGAGGTCGGCGTCCGTCAGCCCTTCCAGGTAGGCCCGAACGCTGGACCGGGTCTCCCTCGCCGCCTGTTGAACGGCCCCAAAGTCCGTACAGCCGCCGTAATCCTTACTACCTGACTTGTACGGCTCCTGCGCGTAAAGCGCGTGCTGCGGCTTGCCCTGCGCCCGCACGTTGAACGACCTGTCGAGGCCGCCCGTGATGTGGGCGAGCGTCCAGCCGAAGGCGCTGCCTCCCTCGTGCCTCTTGACGGCATCGGCGGCGCTAAGGTTTGCGAAGACACGGTCAGCGTCATCCCAGGAACCTATGAGTGCCGCTACAAGCTTGGATTTCGCCATGACAACCTCCTGGCCCGCTGCGACCCCGTGCCGAGCGGCACGGGCGACACTCTACCGTGTGCGGCGGCAACGCGCCATGACAGCGGTTGTCCGTGCCGGTGAGGGAGACGCCTAGAATCGCCTTCAGCTTGTCCCCTCTCCCGCCGGGAGAGGGTTGAGGGTGAGGGGCACCGTGCGCATCATCGGAGTAGACCCCGGACTGGTGAACACGGGCTACGGCGTGTTGGACGACGACGGCCGGGTCCAGACGCCGGTCGAAGGCGGAGTCGTCAAGACTGACGCGTCCGAACCGTTGGAGCAGCGACTGCTGACGATCTACACGGATATCCGGGCAGTGCTCACGGAGTTCAAGCCCGGGGCTATGGCCATCGAGGACCTGCACGCCCGCTACCAGCACGGCCGCACGGCGATCTTGATGGGCCACGCGCGTGGTGTTGTCTGCATGGCGGCGGCACAGGCGGGCATACCCGTGTTCCACTACCCTCCCGCCAGAGCAAAAAACATGGTCACCGGTTCCGGGCGGGCGGACAAGGGCCAGGTGCAGATGGCTGTGGCCGCACGGCTGTCGATGCCGGCCCTGGCGAAAAACGAACATGTCGCTGATGCCTTCGCGGTAGCCCTATGCCATGTGATGATGAACAGCGGGGCCGCCGCGGCTATCGGCGGGTATGGCCAGCGACCCAGGCGGGCCGCGCCCGCCTGAGCACGGCACATTTTTTAACGCTGTCCCGCGTCGCTGCGTGGGGCCGACGGCAGGCGCCCCAGGAGACCCCCCTTGATCACGTTCTTGAGCGGCACAGTCCGCACTCTGAGCCGGGACCCCGCACGCGCCGTTGTCGTCGCCGGGGGCGTCGGCTATGAGGTCGTGCTGCCGGTGTTCGTGTACCAGGAGCTGACCGCCGAGGGCATCGGCGAGGGCGACGAGGCCCAGTTCGAGATTTACTACCACGTCACCGACCGGCAGCCGCGGCCCATGCTCGTGGGGTTCAGGAACACTCACGAGCGCAGGTTCTTCGAGCAGCTCCTTGAGGTCGAAGGCATCGGCCCCAACCGTGCGGCAGCCGCCCTCGTGTTCCCGCCGGCCGTGATCGCACGGGCGATCGAAAAAGAGGACCTGGCGCTCCTCCAGCGTCTGCCTGGTGTCGGCGCACGTGGTGCACAGAAGATGGTGGCCACCCTGCGCGGCAAGGTAGCGGCAACAGCGATGTCGCGCCCAGAGGCGGCGCCCGCGATGAAGCCAGCCCAAGGCGGTGACGTGCGCAGCGAGGCGATAGCCGTCCTGGTGAACCTTGGGTTCCGGCAGGCTGAGGCCGCGACCAAAGTGGACGACGCCCTGCGCCAGAAGCCGGACCTTGCGTCCGACGTCCAGGCCCTCATCCGGGACGTGTTCAAGGCCCAGGCGGTGCAGCCGTGAGCCGGGAGGAGGTTGTGAAAGGCCCCGGTCTGGCGGGCACGTCTCCAGACGCGGCGGCGCCCAGGCCAACTCGCAAGCCCCGCGCCAAAAAAGACCCCGCAACAGGGATCGCAGCCGGCCCGGCCCGCCCGCCCGCCGCGCCGGCCATCGCGACCGTGGCCCGGCCCGGCGCCGTCGACGATGACGACCGCCTGGCCCGCGACCTGCGCCCAAGGCGGTTCGCTGAATACATCGGCCAGCGCATCGTCGTGGACCCGCTGTCGATCGCCGTCAAGGCTGCGCAGCAGCGCGGAGACCCGCTCGACCACGTCCTGTTCCACGGCCCTCCGGGCCTGGGCAAGACCACGCTCGCCCACATCATCGCCCGGGAAATGCAAGCGAACCTGACGCACACGTCCGGACCCGCGCTTGAACGGCCTGCCGACGTCGTGGGCCTCGTCTCGAACCTGAAGAAGGGCGACGTGCTGTTCATAGACGAGATCCACCGGCTGTCCCGCGCCGTCGAGGAGTACCTGTACTCGGCGATGGAGGACTTCCGGGTGGACTTCGTGACCGGGTCAGGCGCGTTCGCGAAGACCATCTCGTTGCCGCTAGAGCGCTTCACGATGATCGGGTCTACAACCCGTGCTGGCATGCTGTCTGCGCCACTGCGTGAGCGGTTCGGCCTGACCTACCACCTGGAGTACTACACCCCGGAAGAGCTGACGCAGGTGGTCACGAGGTCGGCTGGCATCCTGAGCATCAACATCGCGCCGGACGCCGCGGCTGAGATCGCGCGCCGGTCGCGCGGGACGCCGCGCATCGCCAACAGGCTCCTGCGCCGGGTGCGCGACTTCGCAGAGGTGACGATGCCCGGCCACGAGGCCTCCAGTCGCACCGCCAACTCCGCGCCTGGTGGGCCGGCGCCCGTTCGTCCTGAGCCAGGGATTGCGAGGCCCGGCGCGCCCGTTGGTCCCGGACCTGTCGAAGGACGAAAAACCCCGCCCGGCCAGGCCGGCCCGCTGGTCACGCTGAACATCGCGGCCCAGGCGCTGAGGTTGGAAGGAGTGGACGAGCTGGGCCTGGACCGGCTCGACCGCATGTACCTCCAGACCCTGGGCGTGAACTACCAGGGCGGCCCGGCCGGCGTCGAGGCACTGGCGGCGTCACTCAACGAGGAGCAGCAGACCCTCGTGGACGTCGTCGAGCCGTTCCTGCTTAAGATCGGCTACATCATTCGTACCCCAGGCGGCCGCAAGTGCACGCCCTCAGGCATGCAGCACGTTGGCGCGTCGCCCGGACGCAGCGGCAGCCGCGGCGCGCCGGAGCAGCCGCGACTGGTGTAACGACGTCATTGAGCGGCCGCGTCGATGACCGCCCCGCCCCGCCGCGCCTACGTCTCCGTGTTCGCCGCGGTCACGGCCTGTTTGACCACATCATCGGGGATGTCGTCGAACGACGAGTAGTTCAGCGAGTACAGCCGGGCATACAGGCCTCCCCGCGCCATCAGCGTGTCGTGGGGGCCCTCCTCGATGATCCGGCCGTCCTGCAGCACAATGATCCGGTCTGCCCCCCGGATGGTCGCGAGCCGGTGTGCGATAACAACCCCGGTCCGGCCTTCAAGAAGCTTTTTCAGGGCCCGCTGGATGAGCATCTCCGTGTAGCTGTCGATGGACGCCGTGGCCTCGTCTAGCACCAGGATCCTGGCGTCCGCAACTATTGCGCGGGCGAACGAAAGCAGCTGTCGCTGGCCGAGCGAGAGGTTGCCGCCGCGCTGCTCAAGCACCGTGTCGTAGCCGTTGGGCAGCTTCACAATGAACTCGTGGGCGCCCACGGCCGTGGCGGCCGCCTCCACCTGCTCACGCGTGGCGTCGTCCCGGTTGTAACGGATGTTCTCGTAAACGGTGCCTGAGAACAGATACGGGTCCTGGAGGACCATGGCGATTTGCCGCCCAAGGGACTGCTGCGTGACGTCCCGGATGTCGTGGCCGCCGACCAGGATGGCGCCCTCCCACACATCGTAAAAACGGTGCAGCAGCGCAGTGGTGCTGGTCTTGCCTGACCCCGTCGGCCCCACGAGGGCGACCATCTCCCCCGGCTTCACGTTGATGTTGATGTCCTTCAACACCGGCTGTCCTTCGTTGTAGCCGAACGTGACGTTCCTGAACTCGATGGACGGCTTGATGTCCTTCAATTCCACGGCGTCCGGCTTGTCCTTCACGGCAACAGGCACGTCCAAGACCTCGAAGATGCGCTGCCCGGACGCCATCGCCCGCTGCAGCACGTTGTAGTGCATGGTGAGCGCGCGGATCGGCTCGAAGAACCGCTGCACGAACAGCATGAACATGACCATGACGCCGATCTCCAGCCGGGAGTCCAGCACCCAGGTCCCGCCGACCACGATTACCACCGCAAGCGCGCTACCGGTGAGCAGGTCGACAATCGGGATGAGGACGTGGCCGATGCGCGTCGCCTGCATCTGCGACTTGTAGTTGTCGGTGGTCAGCTCGTTGTAGAACTCATAGTTGGCCCGCTCACGGACCATGCCCTGCACGACGCGGACGCCGTTCACGTTCTCATTCAATGCGCCGTGCATGATCGAGCTGGTCTCGCGGGCACGCATGAACGCCTTCCGTGCGAACGGCAGCCAGACGATGCGCACCAGGAACAGCGCCGGCACGACTGACAGCGTCAGCAGCCCGAGCCGCCAGTCTGTGATGACTAGCACGATCGCGATGCCGACCAGCATCACCAGGTCGCCGATGGCATACACAGACGTCTCCAGGAACTCCTGCAGAGACGCCACGTCGCCCTGGAGCCGGGACATGAGGCGGCCGACTTCCGTCTTGTCCATAAACGACAGCGAGATGCGCTGGAGGTGGACGTACATGGCCCGGCGCAGGTCGAACAGCACCCGCTGGGCCACCTTGGCCACTACCAGGTCCTGCAAGTAGACAAAGAGGAAGTGCGCGGTGACGGACACGAGCAGCGCGCCCACAAACCACGCCAGCAGGCGGCGGTCTGGCTCGCCGACCAGCGCACGGTCTATGCCGAGCCTGACTATGATCGGGAACGCCAGTGACGTGCCGGCGGTCGCCAGCACCGCG
>CAYWBD010000260.1:0-1851 GCA_964456315.1 uncultured Thermoflexus sp. | reverse complement strand
ACTGCGAGCTCCTGGGAGTCCAGGGACAGCTCGCCCTGGCCGTGTGTGCTGACCCGGCACCAGGTCGCGGCGGTCTTGGTATTAGTCATCGCTTTCCCCCCTTCCGAGTTTTCGGTTCTTTGGTCTCGACTGGTTTCTGGTCCGGCTCTGGGTCGGCTCTGCCTTCTGGATACGGGCATGCAGGACAGATGCCGCGCCGCACGTCGTCTTTCGAGACCGCGGCAATCGTCTTGTGCACGACCTCGTCCATCAAGCCGAGGTCCCGGCGCAACGCCTCGACCTCCAAGAAGCGCAACTGGTGCTCCCGGAAGCCATTGGCGAGAAAGGCGGTAACCCCCCCCTTGATCCGCTCGTGATCTGCCGGGGTGCCAAAGGCAATGCGCTGTTCCCGCAGTCTGAGCACAGATTGCGCATCAGCAGGCGCGATGTCCCATCTCAGCCATGCGGGGGCCGGGGGCTGCGTTCTGTGGACAGCGTCGAAGAACGCGTTCCGCAGCGTCTGCCTGAGCGCGGCGAGCAGGTGCGGCTCCAGGTCTTCGCCCTCTCGCTCTCGCAGCCCGCATGCGATTTCAAGCGCCTCACGGAGGCCTGTCCGAGCCTCGCGGTCGCGTTGCAGGTAATCGCGGACCGCAGCCCGCGCCTCATCGACGGCCTGTTCAGCCTTCGTGCCCTTGAGGTGCCAGGCGGCCTCGTCTGTCACGCGCAGGGGGTCTGCTTCGGCGGCTTGCACGCCAGCCTCGTCGTCAGTGCCGGGCCCACGGTCCAGGTTTCCGACCGGCAGCGGCCACATGGCTGCCAGGTGGTGCTCCTGCATCTCGCATAGCAGCTCAGGAGACAGCCTGGCCCGTGGCTTCTCGGCAAAGCCCTGCGCGACGAACTCCCCGACGATGGCCGACACCGTGGAGCGGGCCACAGCGTGGCGTTTTGCTGTCGGCTGGACCTTCCTAAGCCGCCTGTAGTCCAGAAAGATGCTTACGCGCTCGTCCCAAGGGATGCTTCTCGGGCGACCTGGCATTCCGACCTCCATTAGTTATCACTCAGCCCCGTAACCGGTCTGCGTCCCACAGCATACCTGTCTTGACCTGTCATTGCTAGCAGTCACATCGCCATCTGGTGCAGCGCTGGCAAGCCACCTAACATAACAGTGTGGATGCCGACACATCAGGAACTCCGAAGCTCACGGTCAAGGACGCGCCCACGCCGGGCCCCTGGCGGCGGCTGTGGGCGTGGCTGCTGGCGCCCGATGCGGAGCAGCTCCCCACCGCAGGAGGCGGCGCGGCCGGTAGGGCGGCCGATGCCGGGGATGCTACGGGCGCTGCACAGGAAGAGCGAGCCCAAGCCGAGGCGCAGAAGGATGAGTAGCGCCTCCCGTTCCAACCCGATCTCACGGCGCGTCATGAAGCTGCTGGACGTGGACGTGTTCTCCGCGGCCAAAGACCGCGTCCGTCACGTCTTCGAGGCCTACGACAGGGTGGTCGTGAGCTACTCCGGCGGCAAGGACTCCACGTGCGTCCTTGAGCTCGCCATCGGCGCCGCCCGCGAGCTTGGGAAGCTCCCGGTGGACGTGCTGTTCTTCGACGAGGAGGTGCTGCTACCCGAGACCGAAGACATGGTGATGCGCGTAAGGGCGCGGCCAGAGGTCAGGCTCACTTGGGCGACCGGCCAGGTCGGTTACTGGGACGCCAGCAGCAACGAGCAGCCGCACTGGACGACCTGGGACCCGGCCAAACGCGACGTGTGGGTGAGGGAGCCACCGCCGTTCGCTATCGACATGGGCCAGATGAAATACCCGGCGCCCGGCGACGCCATCGCCCGTTTGTGGGGGCCTGAACACGGCAAGGTGGCCGAACT
>CAYWBD010000259.1:0-4523 GCA_964456315.1 uncultured Thermoflexus sp. | reverse complement strand
CATGGGCGAGCCGGGCCTCGACTTCGGGCGGCTGCGGGACATCGCCGTGGCCTGCGGCGACACCGGCGATGTTCAGCACGACCTGCTCCAGCTCGTCCGCCACGGGCGCGTAGATGCGCTGGCGCGCCGCCTCTGCGGACTCCTTGCGGCTGCTGGGGGCTACCATCGCCTGCGCTTACCCTTTCGCCGCGGCGGCAACGCCCAGGCGTGCGTTCTCGGCCTCGACGATGGAATCGTCCAGTTTCTTGAACAGCGCGACTGGCTCGCCCAGGCTGGACCCGGGGACCATGTCTGCCCTCTTGATGCCAGACTTCAATACATCGCCGCTCAGTCCCAGCATGGCGTGAGCCTTCTCCGCCGTCGCGGGGAGGTACGGATACATCACAGTGCGCAATGTCGCCGCTATGTTCAGCGACACCCACAGCGTCGTGGCTGCGGACGCACGGTCAGTCTTCACGAGCGTCCACGGCGCGCGGGCGTCAACGTAGCGGTTACCGTGCTGGGCGAGCGCCATCATACCCCGCAGCCCGTCTCTGAACTTCCGCGCATCAAGCGACCGTGCGACGTCTTCCAGAGCGCGATCACAGGCTGCCAGCGCGGCGCGGTCAAGGTCTCCAAGGGCCCCCGGGGTCGGCACGACGCCGCCAAAGTTCCGGTAGGTGATGGTCAAGACCCGGTGGATGAAGTTGCCCAAAGTCGCGACCAGCTCGTTGTTGTTGGCCGCCAGGAACCCTTCCCAGGTGAAGTCAGTGTCAGCGGTCTCCGGAGACACCGAGGTCAGGTAGTAGCGCAGCGGCTCAGGGTCGTAGCGGGTCAGGTAGTCGGGGACCCAGACCGCAACGCCTTTGGACTTTGAGAGTTTGGCGCCGCCAAGGTTCAGGAACTCGGTAGCGACGACGTCCGTCGGCATGTTCAGCGGCCCTTCGCCGTCCACGTGCCCCGTTCTGTGGCGCCCGGACGTGGCGTCGTTGTACGCCATGAGGATCGCCGGCCAGATCACCGTATGGAACGGGATGTTGTCCTTGCCAAGGAAGTAGTACGACTCGGACTTGGCGTCCAGCCAGTACTCCTTCCAGAGGACCGGCCTGCCTTGGCGCTGGCCCAGCTCCATCGTGGCCGACAGGTAGCCCATCACCGCCTCGAACCAGACGTAGACGCGCTTGGCCTCGTAGCCCTTGAGCGGCACGGGCACGCCCCAGTCAATATCGCGCGTCACTGCCCGATCGTGCAGCCCCTCCGCGAGCAGGCCCAGGGTCACGTTCTTTACATTTGGCCGCCAGCCCTGTTTGGGCTCCACCCACGACTTCAGCCTGTCCTGAAATGCCGGCAGGCGGAAGAGCTGGTGCGCCGTGTCCCGGAACTCGGGCGTCGAGCCGTCCCGCTTCGACCGGATGTTGATGAGGTCGGCCGGGTCCAGCGTGCGGCCACAGGCGTCGCACTGGTCGCCACGCGCAGACGTGTTGCCGCAGTGCGGACACGTCCCCTCCACGAAGCGGTCCGACAGGAAGCGTTCCTCCCGGACCGAGTAGGGCATCCGCTGCACGCCCTCGTGCAGATAGCCCTTTGCCGACAGCTCCAGGAACAGGTCGTGGACGACCTTTCTGTGGTTCTCGGTATGGGTCGACGTATAGATGTCATACGCGAACCCCATACGCTCGAAGGTCTCCTGGAAGACCTTGTGGTAGCGCTCGGCGACCACCAGCGGCTCGACGCCTTCGTCGCGAGCGCGCAGCGCGGTTGGGGTGCCGTGCATGTCAGAGCCCGAGACCATCGCGACTTCGTTGCCGGCAAGCCGGTGGTAGCGGGCGAAAATGTCAGCCGGTAGCGACGCACCGGCCAGGTGGCCCAGGTGCGGGTCGTTATTGACGTAAGGCCAGGCGACGCAGACCAGGATTTTTCGAGGCACAGACCTGTCCAGAGCGCGTTACGTCCGGTTTCCACGGACGCCGGCGCCTGCCGCTGGGTTGGGTGTCAGTTCACCGATTATAGTCGCACGGGCGACGCTATCTGCCGTCTGGGTCGCGGGCCAAATCGAAGCTGTGAACTGGATCATTTTCGCCGTGCTGCTCGGCTGGCCACCTTGTCCCGCGTATGGGCCTCGCACTAGTAGACTCACCTAGTGCATGACGACGGGTACTTCGATGAACGTGTGGCCGCGAGATACGACGAATCCTCGGGGGGGATGTTCGACCCGGCGGTCGTCGCTCCCGTAGTCGACTTTCTTGTCGCGCTCGCCGGTAACGGACGGGCTCTCGAACTTGGCATTGGGACTGGGCGGATCGCGCTGCCGCTCGCACAGCGCGGGGTGCGTGTGCATGGGATCGACTTGTCGACGGCGATGGTTGCGCGGCTGCGCGCCAAGCCAGGTGGCGATGCCATCGGCGTCACAATCGGCGATTTCGCAACTACGACTGTGGGAGGCCCATTCGCCCTCGCTTACCTCGTTTTCAACACGATCATGAACCTGACGACACAAGAGGCGCAGGTCGCCTGCTTCCGCAACGTCGCTGCGCACCTCCAGCCCGGAGGCTGCTTCGTTATCGAGGTCATGGTCCCGGACCTGCAACGCCTACCCCCCGGCGAGACGGTCCGCCCTTTCCACGTGAGCGAAACCCGGTTTGGGTTCGATCAGTACGACGTAGCCCGGCAGGGCCTGACATCGCATCATTTCAGGCTCATCGACGGACAGTGGGACCGCAATGCACTCCCATCCCGGTACGTCTGGCCCGCAGAACTCGACTTGATGGCGCAGCTTGCGGGGATGAGGCTACGCGAGCGGTGGTCGGGGTGGAGGCGAGAGCCATTTACGGGCGAGAGCCGCCGCCTCGTGGCAGTCTGGGAAAAGCGCTCTGATTCAGTCTGACCCGCTGCTGCCTTCTTGGCCGCCGGTCGAGGCCGCTCCCTTGCCCAGAGAGACGCGGTAGACCCGGCTGCGCGGTGCGCCCGTTTCGGCCGCAGCCTGCTCGACCAGCGTCCGTCCCGAGATGCCGCGGCTCCTGAGCCGGTCCAGCGCAGCGACGATCTCCGCGTCCATGTCGGCCTCAAGTCCCGGCCTGTCGGGCGCACCCTCGATCGCTATCGCAAACTCGCCGCGCGGCGTCTCGAAATGCGCGATCGCCTCTGCGGCAGTACCCCTGAAGATCTCTTCGTGCAGCTTGGTCAGCTCTCGCCCGATCACCAACTGGCGCTCGCCAAACACCTCGGAAACGTTTTCCAGCGTCGCTCGGACCCTGTGCGGAGCCTCGTAACACACCAGCGTCCCCGGCTCCCGCAGCACCGATTGCAAGAACCTGACCCTGTCCGTCCGGGACCTCGTCAAGAACCCGAGGAACAGGACGCGGTTGGCGGGGAGGCCGGATACAGAGAGCAGTGCCGTCAGCGCAGACGGGCCCGGGACAGGGACTACCCGGTGCCCCGCAGCCACCGCGGCCCTGACCAATTGCGCGCCAGGGTCCACCAGCCCGGGCGTCCCGGCATCGGTTACCACGGCAACGTCCCCGGAATCCAGAGCACGCATGACCTCTTCGACGCTGGCCTGGGGGCTGTCTTCGTGGACGCTCACGAGCCGCGGCGACGCGCCTATGTGCGATAGGAGCTTGCGTGTCACCCGGGTATCTTCGGCCACCACGACGGGCACGCTGCTCAGGGTTTCTACGGCACGGCGGGACAAGTCCCCGAGGTTGCCCAGGGGCGTCGCCACCACGTAAAGGATCCCCACAGGACCGCCGCTAGACCGGCGCGGCCACGGCGGCGCCTGTCACGGGCACTCCGCCGGCCAGGCTCAGCCCGCCTGCCGCTTCGTGCTGCTCCTCCGCGTGGTACGACGAACGGACCAGCGGGCCCGAAGCCACATGGCGGAAGCCCATCTTGAGCCCCTCGTCACGGAGTGAGGCGAACTCGTCCGGGTGGTAGAACCGGATCAGCGGGTGGTGGTTCTTCGACGGTCTCAGGTACTGCCCGACCGTCAGGAGCTGGACGCCAGACTCCCGCAGGTCCCGCATCGTGGCCAGCACTTCGTCCCGGGTCTCCCCAAGGCCCACCATCATGCCCGACTTGGTGGGCATGCCGACTCGCAACTGCCCGGCGCGGCGCAGCAGCTCCAAAGAGAGCTTGTAGTCGCCTTTGGGCCTGACTTTTGCGAACACGCGCGGCACCGACTCGATGTTGTGGTTCAGGACTTCCGGGCCGGCCTCGGTCACAAGTCGCAGCGCGTCCCAGTTGCCCGCAAAGTCGCCGATGAGGACCTCGACCCTGCACTTGGGCGCGAGCCGGTGGATCAGCCGGACCGACTGGGCGAAGATGCCCGCGCCGCCGTCAGGTAGGTCGTCTCTGTCCACAGATGTCACAACGGCGTAATTGAGCCCCATCTCGGCTACGGTCTTGGCCAACCGCATCGGCTCACCGACGTCGACCGTCCCCGGCCAACCGGTCTTCACGTTGCAGTAGGAACACGCCCGGGTGCAGGTGTCACCCAGGACCATAAACGTGGCCGTGCCGCGTCCCCAGCACTCGCCGATGTTCGG
>CAYWBD010000258.1:0-14018 GCA_964456315.1 uncultured Thermoflexus sp. | reverse complement strand
GTTGGTCTAATTTTGGCGCCCATGCGTCCTGAGCCTGTCGAAGGACGGACGTAGATCAGGGAGCAGTCGTTCGAAGGGTTCAGTTAAGCGCGGGCAGGCCCGGTCGGTCGTTTGACTTCGTCCTTCGACAAGCTCGGGACGAACGGACGCTACGCCGCCTTAGCTTCGGGCTGCTCGGCGTCCGGGACTGGCCGGACGAGCCGCACCTTTAGCGCGTGCAACTGCTGGGCGAACGCCAGCCTCTGAGCAGGCTTTAGCCGGCAAAACCCCGGGCCCACCGTGTAGCTGCCCGCGGCCTCGGAACTGGCCCAACCCCGCAGCTCGCGCTCAAACTCCTCGTCGATATGCTTGACAATCTTGTCAGCGACCGCCGAGTCAATTCCCACAGGGTAAAGCGGATCCGGCGCCCGGCTATCGGCCGCTCCCGACTCCATCGCCTGGAACCAGTCCTCCATCAGGACGCGAGCTTCCTGGACGAACGGGTCGAGCTTAGCGTATTCCTCCGGGGGCCATTCAAAAGACATGTCAGACCTTCACGCGACTAAGCGACTACTCGAGGACCGGACGGGGCTTCCCCCTCACCGTGACCGTCTCCCGGCGAGAGAGGGGAAATGTTGTTAGGGGAGCAGCGGCACCAACGGCTCGGCGGTGCGTCGGATCTGGTCGGGGCAAATGCGCATCGGGTCCAGGCGACGTTCAGGACCGGGCCGGGTCGATGGGTCCGTCGTCGGCGTCGTCCTTACCGGGGAGTCCGGCCCGCCCGGCCTCATCGACGGTCGGGTCTGGGCCTGCGATCCCGTTGGCCTGCTTCCACTTCGCAACTCCATCGAGGACCTCCTGGCTGGATATCGCGCCGCCCGCGCCTGAGTCCGCCATACCGAACCCTTCCATGACCGCGCCCGCGCCGCGCTCGTTGTCGATGCTGAGCATCGCTTCGTAAAGCTTCTTCTTGATGCTGAGACCAAGCTGGGTGTTGGTGCCAAGCGAGGCGAAAATGCTCACGCGCTCACGCAGGACCCAGAGCTCAGGCTCGATGAACGTGACGTGGACGGCGCTCTGCCCCGACAGGGCTTCGAGCAGCGCCTCGGCGACTTTGAGGCAGGTCTCACGTCCGGGGGCGAAGGCCGCCGCTGACTCTTCCCGCGCTGCGAGCTGGCTGGGCGCGAGACAGGACTCGATCCACATTAGCTCTTGTGGCTCGAGCTCCAGGTCTCTGGACGCCTCGGTCGCCATCTTAGTCTCCAGGTCAGGCACGACAGGGCGGTTGGCGGGAGCACGACCTCCGTAAGTCGGCCTGCAAGGGCTTTCACAGGCAATTACCCTTAGTCTTGTTGCCCGCGGCACGGGCGGGGATGGGCGCAGGCCGCCAACCTGCGTGGCAGCCCGTCCCCCCATTCCGCGCCGTTGGCAGTCCTGGCGACGCGGCCGACCTCGCCTAACGCACGAAAACACAGATTTCGTAGATTACACAGATTTGAATTGGACTGCCCGGCGGCCGGTCAGGCGCGAGGACTTGGCAGATAAAACAGTCGTTCCCAGTTTCTCCAATCTGCGTAATCTTTGTTCCCGTGTGTCCTACCAGTCCGCGACACTCCCGTCGTTCTCGTAGAAGTGCTCGCCGCCCAGCTCCTCCGGGTACTCCTTGAGCATCTTCTGCGCGGCCCGCTCATCTATCTCGAACCCCAGGCCCGGTCCGGTCGGCAGCTCGACGTGGCCGTCCTTGACCACCCACGGCTTCTTCAGCATCCCCTCGCCCAGGCCAACGTCCACTTGCTCCTGGATCAGGAAGTTCGGGACGCTGGCGTCCACCTGCATACACGCCGAGAACGCCACCGGCCCGATGGCGCAGTGCGGCATGATGTGGACGTAATACGGCTCGGCCATGTTGGCAATGCGCTTGGTCTCTGAGATGCCGCCCGCATGCGCGACGTCGGGCTGGATCAGCGCCACCGCACCCAGCTCAAACAGCCGCCGGAACTCCCAGCGCGTCAGCAGGCGCTCCCCCGTGGCAATGGGGAACGTGACCTGGCTCGACACCAGCTTCATGGCCTCTGCGTTCTCCTGCGGCACCGGCTCCTCGACGAACATCGGCCGCATCCCCTTGATCTCGTGGCACACCTCGATCGCCAGCGCAGGCGTCATCTTGGCGTGAAAGTCGAACGCGATCTCGGCATCCGGGCCGACCCACTCGCGCATCATGTACGCCGCCTTCACGAACTGGTCTATGCGTGATGGCGGCTCGTGCGCCCGCCACTTGCCCGCGGGGCCCGCCTTGAAGGCGTTGTAGTTGCCCTGCTTCATGAGCTTATCGAGCCTGGCGCGGGACTTAATCAGCCCTTCGTCGCTCAGGTCGCCGATGCCCCAGTGCGAGTAGACGCGGATGCGGTCCCGCGTCGCCCCGCCAAGCAGCTGGTATATCGGCGCGTTGAAGTGCTTCCCCGCAATGTCCCACAGGGCCTGGTCTACCCCGGAGAGGGCCGACATGAGGATGGCGCCGCCCCGGAAGAACGCCGACCGGTAGACGTGCTGCCAATGGTGCTCGATGCGCAGGGGGTCCTTGCCGACCAGGTAGTCGCCGATCTCCTGCACCGCAGCCATGCCGGACCGCGCCTTGCCTTCGAGGGTGGACTCCCCCCAACCGACCAGCCCGTTGTCAGTGCTGATCTTCACCAGGCGTGTGCGCTGGCGCGGGTAGAACTGCTCAACCTTTGCGACTTTCATGGTCTGCACTTTCATTCCCTCTCCCCTTGCGGGAGAGGGTCAGGGTGAGGGGTCGCCGTCAAACCCCTCTCCCACCAGGCGAGGGTTGGGGTAAGGTGCCCAACTTTGTCGTGGCACGGCGGGCAATGATAGCTCCGAAGACTCCGCTGCATCTGGGGTACCATGATTGCATTGAACAGTTGGCGGGATTCTTCGGCCCTTCTGCCCTCAGGATGACATTTGGAGGCGACAGCCTTGGCGACCTCGACCCTCACGGCAGGAATGGGCGCAGCAAGCAGCGCCACTACGGTCCTCCAGACCGGCGCAGAGACCCGCGCCGCAGTGCGGGCTGGCCGGCTGCGGCACCCGACCTCCGGCGTCGCTCCTGACCATGTCCAGACCAACGTCGCCATCCTGCCCCGCGACGCGGCGTTTGACTTCCTGCTGTTCTGCCAGCGCAACCCGAAGCCCTGCCCCATCATCGAGGTCATGGAGCCCGGCCAGACTGAAGCCCGCCTGTCATCGCCCGGCTCGGACATCCGCACCGACGTGCCGAAATACCGCGTCTACAAGAAGGGCAAACTCGTCGAAGAGCCCACGGACCTCCGGTCGCACTGGCGGGCCGACCTGGTCACGTTCCTGCTGGGGTGCAGCTTCTCATTCGAGCACGCGCTCATGCGCAACGGCATCAAGCTGCCGTACTTCGGCACCGACCGCAACATCGCCATGTTTATTACGAACGTCAAGACCAACCCGGCCGGGATGTTCTCGGGGCCGCTGGTCGTGTCGCAGCGCTGGATCCCGAGGGACAAGGTCGTGCGGGCGGTGCAGGCGACGTCGCGGTTCCCGGCCGTGCATGGCGCGCCGGTGCACATCGGCGACCCGCGGCAGATCGGCATCAAGGACCTCATGAAGCCCGACTTCGGCGACGCCTGGGAGCCCTCTCACCCCGACGACGTCCCCGTCTTCTGGGCCTGCGGCGTCACCCCACAGGCAGTCGCCATGACCTCGAAGCCGGAGCTCATGATCACCCACGCCCCCGGCCACATGTTCGTCACAGACCTCAAAGACGAAGACCTGGCGGTGATTTGAGGCTGGTCTGGCGGTTTCGTCTCCGCTCGATTGCCCAAGAGGCCTAGCAGATGCAACCGCGCACCTGTTGTAGATGAACCAGCGATCAAGGGTCGCACCAACAGCGACGAGTTCTTGTAAAGGCTTGGACGGTCAATTTGGATAAGAGATTCCTAGAATATGTCGACCGGACGAATCTGTCTTTCGAGCAGTTGGTTTCGATGCCTCCTGTAAGCATTCAGAACTTACCAAAGGAGCTTCCTCAGTGCTGTGTATACCTTTTCAGCGAGGGCGGGAATCGCTTCTACGCCGGGAGAACTAACAAGTTTCGCCAACGGATGCGGAACCATTCTTCAAATGCTTCAGGGCAGAACCAGGCCGTTTTTGCATTTAAGCTGGCGAGAGAAACGACTGGCAAGACTCACACCGCTTACACGACCGAGGGATCCCGGGCTAGCTTGAGTGCCAACCCTGAATTTGCGAAGGTCTTCCAGTTGGCCAAAGAGAGGATCCGACGAATGGAACTGCAATACGTAGAAGAGACCGATCAGGCTCGACAGGCGCTGTTGGAATATTACGTATGCTTCGTCCTAAACACACCCTACAACGACTTTGACACACATTAGCCGCGCGGTTCCTACGGCTACGCAGGCGAGTAAGCTGAGGCATCAGTCGGTCGCCTTGGCGGTTAGTTGTCGGCCGCGGACGGCGTAAGATTCCTCGGCTTCGTGCCTTACGGCACTCCGCTCGGAATGAGGGTGCGTCGTTCGAGCTTTCACCAGAAGAAGGGGTGCCTGGATGCCCGCCAAGCCCAAGTCCATCGAAGACATCATCCTCCAGCAAGACATGCGCGGCGTCGCTGCGCTCAGGCCGCACCTGCCCGCAGACTACGTCACCGAGGCCGCGCAGCTCATCCTCGACAACCCCGGCAAGGCCCTCATCGCCACGGGGTTCTACATCCTGTCCGGCAAGGCCCCTGAGACCGACGGCCCCCCCGGCGCAGCGGCCATCGCCAGCGCCCTCAAAGCCCTCGGCTACAAGGTCGCCTACGTCACAGACAAGTTTTCGAAGAAGGCCGTCCAGGCAGTCGCAGGCCAGGACGAGGTGGTCGTGTTCCCCCTAACCGGCCACCGCCAGTCGGCAGAGTTCGGCAACAAGCTCATCTCAAAACACGCCCCGTCGCTGCTGATCGCCATCGAGCGGGCGAGCCTGACCGCCGACGGCACGTTCCGCAACATGCGCGGCCTGGACATCTCGGCCTTCAATGCCAAGATCGACCACTTGTTTGACCAGCACCCGGTTTCCGTGGGCATCGGCGACGGCGGCAACGAGATCGGCATGGGCAACCTGGCGCGCGTCATCCCGGATGCGGACCCACGCCTGCCTCGCAGCCCGTCGGTCACGACCACCACCAAGCTGATCGCCGCGTCCTGCTCAAACTGGGGCGGCTACGGCCTTGTCGCCGCGCTGTCCATCCTGAACAAAAAGAACCTCCTGCCCTCCGTTGAGCAGGAAAAAGCATGGGTGCGTGCGTGCTGCGAGGCCGGCGCGGTTGACGGGTTCACCGGTGAACACAAGGAGTTCGTGGACGGCCGATCACTCGACGATAACGCCGTGTGCCTCAAAGACCTGCACGCGCTGCTCAAAAGCAAGAAAGTACGATAGAAACCAAGAACGGAAACACAGATTACGCAGATTTCACAGATTCGGAGATTTGTGCTTCGCACTTTGTTCCGTAACGTGTCGCACCAGCGAACACATAATCCCATTAGAAAATAATCTGTGTAATCTGCGAAATCTGTGTTTTCGTCCTGTCAGTTAGTACTAAACCTGCTCTCCTGCGACCCCGGCCCCGCACGCATCACGGCCGGGCGCACGACACCCGCCTCTTCCTCCAGCAGCGCGATCCCCGCCTGCAGCCGCCTCGACAGGCCATCGGCCTCTAGCAGTCGCTGCCTCGCCTTCAGCGGCGCCTCCGTCGCCACGATCCCCATGAAGTACGACAGCGCCACCGGGTCCTGCGGCAGCTCCAGCGACGCGTTGAACGCGCCGCGCGCCGCCAGGAGCAGCGCCACGAAAGCCCGCGCCGTCTCCCGGGCGTGGCGCAGCAGGTCCGACGTAGGAGTGAGCGTCTCCGTGTCGTCGAACGGCTCCACCTGCGCAGACAGGAACGGCTTCGAGCGGTCGAATGACACCGTCTTGTACCGGCGCACCCCGATCACCTCTAGCGGCAAACCACTCCGCGTGGGCGAGCCGATACCCTCGATCCTGGCGATCGTCCCGATCTCGTAGGGTTCAGCCTCGCCGCCGGCCTCTTCGCCCTTCTTGATCAGCACAACGCCAAACTTGCGGTCGGCGTCGAGGCACTCCTTCAACATCGCCTTGTAGCGCGGCTCGAAGATGCGCAGCTGCAGCGTGGCGCCCGGAAACAGCACCGTGTTCAGCGGAAACAGTGGCAGGTAGCGGCTCATCAGCCGGAGTCTACCCGCGCTTGGCCTCCGGCGACAGCCGGGACCTTCCGGGCTGCCCGTGCTAACAAAGGCCCCCGATTCCCCTCTCCCAACGGGAGAGGGTTAGGGTGAGGGCGCATCTTGGATCGATCTTGCCAAAAACGGAGTGGCTTGTAGACTGCGGGCCGCTCGCGAACGGGTCAGACAGTTTGCCCGACGGCGAGCCCGGACGTGATTTGAACCGCCCGCGCCATGGGGGGAAAGTCCCAGATATGAAAGACACCATCAGAGACGCGGTGACCAGCAAGCGCGACGACCTCGTTGCCCTCCGCCGGCAGCTGCACGCGGTCCCGGAGCTTGCATTCAAGGAGGTCCAGACATCCGCACTGATCGCGGCTCGCCTCCGCGCTGCCGGGCTCAAGGTGGAGACCGGCGTCGGGCGGACCGGCGTCGTCGCCGTGCTGGACGGGACCCCTCGACAGGCTCAGGGCGCAAGAAGCCCCGGCCCAACGCTCATGGTCCGCGCCGATATCGACGGCCTGCCCGTCCGGGAACTCACCGGGCTCCCGTTCGCATCCCAGAACGGCGCTATGCACGCCTGCGGGCACGACAGCCACATCACGATGGCAATCGGCGCGGCCGAGGCGCTCGCTCACATGCGCGACCGTGTCCGCGGGCGAGTCATCTTCGCGTTCCAGCCTGCCGAGGAAGTCGTGCAGGGCGCGCTGGCCATGCTGGGCGACGGCCTGTTCGAACGCTACAAGCCCGACCGTGTGATCGGCCTGCACGTCTGGAACCAGCTGCCCGCGGGCAAGGTGTTCGTCAACCGGGGCACGGTCTTTGCCAGCGCAGACGCGGTCCGCATCACCGTCAGCGGCAGGGGAGGGCACGGCGCGTTGCCCCACCTTTCAGTCGACCCTGTGGTCGCCGCCGCCCAGATCATCTCCGCGGCCCAGACAGTCGTGAGCCGAGAGGTCCCTCCCAACGAGATGGGCGTCCTCACCTTCGGCCAGGTCCACGGCGGCTCTGCGCCCAACGTCATCGCCGACCAGGTGGTCCTCGAGGGCACAGTCCGCGCCTACCGGCCGGAGGTCCGCAAGCTGATCTTCGATGCGCTGCCCAGAGTCGCCGCGGGCGTGGCGCAGGGGCTGCGCTGTGAGGCGAAGTTCGAGCACCTCTACGGCTCGCCGCCGGTCATCAACAATGCTGACGTGGCCGACTGGCTGGGAAAGGTCGCAACGCAGGTCGTTGGCGAGGATGGCGTGGCATCGCACGACCCTGTCAGCGTCGGCGACGACATGGCGGAGTTCCTGAACCGCGCGCCGGGCGCGTACTTCCTGCTGGGCGCTGCGAAGGACGCCGCCGAGTCCCACCACAACGCCCGCTTCGACATCGACGAGGCCTGCCTGCCCATCGGTACCGAGGTCTTCGTGCGTGCGGCGCTCGACTACCTGAAGTGAACCGGTGATTGACTACCTGCGGTGATGGGCCCTGACGGCATGTCATTCTGAGCCGGATGCGGAGCACCGGCGAAGAATCTCGCTCCCAAGCCCAGCGTGCTCTGCGTAGCGTGATGCCGAGAAACGGGATTCTTCGCTGCGATCAGAATGACATCGAACCGGGAGCTGTCACACCACCGGGCTGACGCCGCCGTCAATGTTCACGGCAGTGCCCGTGATATAGGCCGCCCGGTCTGACGCCAGGAACGCAATCAGGTCGCCCGCCTCCTCGGACTCGCCCACGCGGCCCAGGGGGACAGTCTTTCCCATCTCAGCCCAGTGCTTGTCCAGCGTGTGCGTTGCGTCCTGCTTGTGGCGGGCCTCAAAGCGCGTGCGGTGCTGGCCGCTCTTGATCAGGCCGATGCAAACGGTGTTCACCCGGATGTTGTCGGCAGCGAATTCCTTCGACAGCGACTTCGTCATCGAGATGCCCGCGGCACGGGCCATGGATGTCGGGTTCGACGCCGGCGCAGCCGCCTTGCCGCCCGGCGTCGTGATGTTGATGATCGACCCGCCCTTGACCTTCTTCATGTGGGGCAGGGCAGCGCGGATGCAGTAGATCGCCCCGTAGACCTTGAGCTTGAAATCCTCGCTGAACACCTCGTCCGTGAGCTCATCGAACTTCTTGGCAGACGACGTGCCCGCGTTGTTGACCAGCACGTCCACGCGCCCCCACTTCTTGACCACCTCGTCCACCATGCGCTTGACCTGCGCCTCGTCACGCACATCGGTGGGGACGGCCATGACATCTCCGCCCTTGGCCTGCGCCCGGATGTCCGCAGCGGCTTCCTCTAGCTTCGATGCAGTGCGTGCGCAGATGGCGACCCGGGCGCCTTCACGCGCCATCGACATTGCGGCGGCCTTGCCGATGCCGTCTGAGCCGCCGGTCACAATCGCCACCTTGCCTTTGAGTCCGAGGTCCATTGGATTACCCCTCACCCCCGGCTTTCGCCGAGGCAAGCTCTGACCCTCGCCCGCACGGGGAGAGGGGATGAATGGTTGGCCATCTCCGAAAGGGGGAGCGGGAACCAATTTGCCGCCGACTGGCCCCTGAATCTAGGAACGCACACTGGAGCGAGCGGATTATAGCCGCGACGGGGCCGCGTTCTCCGCCCGGTACGCCTCGTCGAGCAGCTCCACGACATAGCGCACGACAGGCGGCTTCGTTTCAGGAGCGCGTTTGGCGATCTCGCGCAGGTAGTTCTCCAACTGCAGCGCGCAGCCCGGGTTGCCAGTCGCCACCACATCCGGCTGCACTGACGCAACGTTCGCTGCCTTCCGCCTGCCCAGCCGCTGCGACATCTCCTTTTGCGTGATCGAGTAGGTCCCCGCCGAGCCGCAACACACCGCCGCCTCAGGCATCTCGACAAGCTCCACGCCGGGGATGGCGCGCAGGAGCGCCCGCGGCGCCTCTTTGATCCGCTGCGCGTTCAGGAGGTGGCAGGCGTCCTGATAGACCACCCTCACCGACGATGGGGCGCTGCCCGACGACGGCCCGTCACCCGGCTGAGCGCCGCCGGGCTCCCTGAGGCCCTCGAAGGACGCCCGGCCCGTGGGCGGCACGAACGGCAGGGCTGCAAGGAACTCGTGGATGTCCTTGGTCAACATCGCCACTCGCTCGGCCTTCTCCGCGTAGTCGTGGTCCGAGCGCAGCAGCTCGTGGTACTCCTTCATCGTCGAGCCGCAGCCCGCCGACGCCACGATCACGGCGTCCGGCTCGGCGGCGAGGAATGAGTCTATGTTCCGGCGGGCCATCTCCTGCGCCGAAGGCCTCTCGCCGGCGTGTGCGTTCAGAGCGCCGCAGCAGCCCTGCCCAGCAGTCAGCACCACCTCGACGCCGTTGCGCGCCAAGACGCGCACCGTCGCCTCCAGGGCGGGCGCGTGCATCAGGGTCATCACACAGCCCGCGAGCATGGCCACTCGGGCTCGCTTCGGGCCCACCGCAGGCACGACGCGGCCGTCAGCCACAAAAAACCGGTCGCTGAACCGCGGCATGCTCGCGTCCATATACGCTGCTCCGCCTGGCAGCACCTTCAGCAGGCCGGTGCCCCTCGCAATGACCCGGAGAGGGGTGCGCTGGTAGACCTTCAGCGCCATGCCCGCGACCCGGAGCCGGCCCGGGCTGCTCAACATCCCGCGGTACCCGATGGCGCGGCCGGCCCTCTCCATCAACGGACGCTTGTACCGGCTGGAGAGCTCGGCGCGCGTCGCCTCCATGAGTCGCCCGTACGGGACTCCAGACGGGCAGGCAACCTCGCAGGCCCGGCACTGCAAGCAGAGGTCCCAGTGCCCGACAACCGACGGCGTAATGTCAAGCCGGCCCTCGCCCACCGCCTTCATAAGCGCGATTCGCCCGCGCGGCGACTCCGCCTCCAGGCCAGTCTCCAGGTACGTTGGGCAGGCGTTCAGGCAGAAGCCACAGTGGACGCACTTGTACAGGTCCTCCTCGCGCGGCGCGTCAGGAGTCTGGAAACCGGGATGCGTCCCCGGGGGCGCGACGCCGCCTGGCGCGACGGCGGGGTGTGTCGCCGGTCCCACACTCTCTGGAACGCCTTGCCGGTCGGGCGTCAACTAAATACCCCCCACAAATCGCCCTGGGTTGAGCACGCGGGCAGGGTCGTACTGCTCTTTCATCCTGCGCATGATCGACAGCGCAGGCCCAGCCTCACCGAACACATCCAGTCCCCGTTTCAGGCCCGTCGGGCACATCTCGATCACCGCCTGGCCGCCATGCTGCCGCACTGCCTGGACGCTGATCTTGATCGCTTCACGTGCGTCGGCGTCGTTGCGGCCCCACCAGTTCACGGTGAGAGCGCCGAACCCGCAGTCGGTCCGCGCCGAAAGGACCAGTCCGGGCCAGTTCGCCTCCGCTGCGACCACGTCGGCAAGCGCCGCGTGCGCTGCCGCCGGGCGGAGCGTCGCCCGCGCCGACACCACCGTACCCGCCGGGCTGCTGTCGGCCTGCCACAGCCGGTCGGCAGCATCTGGCTCCAGCACCTCTATCACCGCTGCCCCTGCCTGGCGGACAGCGCTGACGGTCTCGTCGACCTGCCGGGCGACGGCGGCCTGTCCGCCTGTGAGCCTGGCAAGCAAGAGCGACCTGGCCTTCCCCGCGGTCCCCGGCATCACCGCACCGATGGCCTGGGATGCGCCCTCACCGTAGAACAACGACAGCGCCTCCGGCGTGAACGGAGCGTTGTAGAGCGTGCTCGCGGCCTGCGTCGCAGCCGGGAGTGTTGAAAACACCGCGGCCACGACCCGCGAGCTGGCCGGCGCCGGAGTCAGCTTGAACGCGACTTCCGCGATCACGCCCAACGTGCCGAAAGCGCCGGTGTGGAGCCTGTGCAGGTCGTAACCCTGCACGTTCTTGACGACCCGGCCTCCGCTCTTGGTGACCGTGCCGTCAGCCAGCACGACCTTCATCCCGATCACCCAGTCCCGGATGCCCCCGTGGGAACTGCGCATGAGGCCCGGCGCATTGGAGGCGACGGACCCGCCGACCGTCGCCCGCGCCGGTTCAGGCACATCGAATGGCAGGCGCTGACCGGCTGCAGCAAGTGTTGCGCTCAGGTCGCCGACACGGACCCCTGCAGATGCGACCACGGTCATGTCGCCGGGCTCGTGCTCGACAGTCCCGTTGAGTGCAGTCAGGTCCAGCGCGGCATCGTACCGCTCCGGTATGTTCCCAACGTGCATCCGGGTCCCGCCGCTCCAGGGGATTGCGGCCTGCCCGTAAGCGTGGAACCCGCGCAGCGCGGTCGACAACTCGGCCACAGACCGTGGAGCGACCACGTCACGGGGAAGCAGCCCGTCGACCGCGTACGCGGACAGCGGACGTATTGGCCTCAAAGAGGAAGGCGGCGACGCCGGAGTAGGCTGCACAGGCTCAGGTTACCGGAACGGAGCGCGGCTAACCGCCGGCCCAACAGGCGACTATCCGACCCACGGCCCGTTCTGCCTCAGCCAATCTCCGACCTCAGTCGCAGCGGCGACGGCGGCCGGCGGCACTGTCTCTTCCCAGGCGGCCAGGTTCTCAACGAGCTGCTTTTCGTTCCTCGCCCCAACGATGCAGGCCGTGACGCCGGGCTGGCTGCGCACCCATTTCAGGGCGAGCGCCTGCCTGGAAACCCCGTGCTTCTGGGCGACCTGGCCAAACCGGGCGGCGGCCTCGAACGTTGCGTCGTGCCAGTATGTCCGGCGGTAGAACTGGTGAGCACGGAACTGCTCTGAGAAGCGCGTCCCGGCGGGCACGTCTGACTTGGAGTACTTGCCAAGGAGGAAGCCGCCAGCCATCGGCGAATACACGACCACCCCGACTCCATGCTCCCGCGCGGCCGGCAGCAGCTCCCGCTCAGGGTCCCTGTACAGGAGGTTGTAGCGCGGCTGCACCGAGTCGAACCGGGCCAGCCCGTGCTTTTCGCTCATCCAGAGGGCTTTGGTGAGCTGCCACCCGCTGAAGTTCGAGCAGCCGACGTACCGCACTTTCCCCTGGCGCACCAGGTCGTCAAACGCGCCCAGCGTCTCATCAACAGGCGTCTCGGGATCCCAGGAGTGCACCTGGTACAGGTCTATGTAGTCGGTCTTCAGGCGACGCAGCGAGTCCTCGCACGCTTGCATCACCGCCTTACGCGATACACCGATGTCGTTAGGACCGGGGCCAGTCTTGCTGCGGCACTTTGTTGCCAGCACGACCTGCGACCGGCGTCCGCCGAGGAACTTCCCGACGATCTCTTCCGACTTGCCCGCGACGTAGCTGTTGGCGCTGTCAATGAAGTTGACACCAGCAGCGGTCGCCCGGCCAAGGAGGAGGATCGCCTCGGCCTCGCTTGTCTGGTCGCCAAAGTTGTCCGCCCCGACGCAGTACGTCGAGACCTTCAACCCCGTCCGCCCGAGCTTTACGTATTCCATGTCACCTGCCTTTGGATGTCATCCTGAGCGGAGCGAAGGGTCCCGTTCCGATGGTGCGCCGGCCCCTAAAGAGGCGGCGGCGCGGGCGGGTAGTCCATCGGCGTACTGGCCGCGAACGCGTCCGCGATCGCCCTCACCTCGGCCGCAGCCTGTGCTGGCGGTTCGGTGCGCCACGCATCGAGCACACCTGTGACCTGCTCCTCGGTCCGTGCACCAAATATCGGCGCCGTGACGCCGGGCGTCTGCAACACCCAGTGCAACGCGAGCCGGACCATAGGCTGCTCGTACTTTTCAGAAACGGCCTTCACCTGGTCGGCTGCATCCAGTTTCGCCTCCTGGAAGTAGCGGCCAGTCAATATTGGGCCGCGGACCTGGTCCCGCAGGAATATCTTCGAGTCCTTGCGCGGCGCGCTCCGCGGGTGCTTGCCGGACAGGAACCCTGACCCAAGAGGGCTGTACGGCACTACCGCCACGCCTTCCTGCATCGCCAACGGGATCACTTCGCGCCCCAGCCCAGGCTGGACGATGTTGAACACCGACTGCACGGCGTCAAATCGTGCCATACCGCGCACGTCGCTCAGCCAGAGCGACCTCGCCAGGTGCCAGGCCGCGAAGTTTGAGCAGCCGACGTAGAGCACTTTGCCCTGCCGTACGAGCAGGTCGAGCGCGGACACGGTCTCGTCGAGCGGCGTGGTCGGGTCAAACGCATGGATGTAGAACAGGTCGATCCTGTCCGTCTGGAGGCGTCGCAGGCAGCCCTCGGCGGCACGCGCTATGTGGTACCGAGAGGCGCCGGCGTCGTTGGGGCCCGGGCCGGTGCGGCCGCGGCACTTGGTGGCGAGCACGACCTGGTCGCGTCGCCCGGAAGTCTTCAGGTAGCGGCCGATGTACTCCTCCGACCGCCCCTCGTTGTAGGAGTCAGCGGTGTCAATGAAGTTGACACCGCCATCGAGCGCTTGGCCAATGATCCTGTGAGATGTGGCCTCATCGGCGGCGCCCTGGAACCCGAAGTGGTCGGACCCCAGGCAGATGCTCGACACCTTTACGCCGGTCCGGCCAAGCTTCACGTACTGCTGCAATCCGCGGCTCCGTTCGTCACTCGCCCTAAGGGCCATCCGCAATATTTCATCCTGAACTTGTTTCAGGACCTCCGTCTGAGTTCAACGGCAGAATCTCTGGATACTCACTGGGCTATTTGATGTCCACCCAGCGCTTCTCTTTCGCAGACAAGTACGCCGCGTCCACCAGCTGTGCTGCTTTGAGGCCGGCCTCGAAGCTCGTCTTCACAGGCTCCCCGGTGCGGACGGCGTTCACGAACTGCTCGTACGGCTGCGGGTAAGGCTGACCAGGGTCCAGCTCCCGCATGGGCCCCTGCCCGGCGCCGAACGTC
>CAYWBD010000257.1:0-2270 GCA_964456315.1 uncultured Thermoflexus sp. | reverse complement strand
CCCCGGCGAGTATCTGGCCCGGACCCTGCGCGTTGTGCGGCGACACCGGCACGTAGTAGGCCTCGGCCAGCGTCGAGATCCTCTTCAGCTCGCTGATCCCGCCAGTCCAGGTCACGTCCGGCATGATGAAGTCCGTCAGCCGCTGCTGGAACAGGGGCAGGAAGTCGTAGCGCGTGAACAGCCGTTCCCCCACGCAGATGGGCGCGGCGCAGTGCTCACGCACCTGCCGCAGTCCGTCGTAGCTCTCTGGCGGGACCGGCTCCTCGAACCAGGCGATGTTCGACTCCTCGAACAGCCGGTTGCCCAGTCGGATGGCGGTCGGCACGTTATAGTGCCCGTGGGCATCGATGAGGACTTCGACCTGCGGCCCGACGGCCTGGCGCACCGCGGCGACGATGTCGCAGCCCTGCTGCTCGCCCTGCGCCGATATCTGGCCGTCCTGGTACATGGTGTGGAACGGGACCATCTCCAAGAACGGGTCCAGCTTTAGGGCGTCGTGACCGGCGCGGACCGCCTTCTTCGCCGCCGCGGCGTACTGCGCGGGCGTCGTGCAGTCCACGAACCAGGCGTTGGCGTACAGGCGGATGTCGTCCCGGAATTTTCCCCCGAGCAGGTCGTACACCGGCCTGCCGAGTGCCTTGCCCTTGATGTCCCAGAGGGCGATGTCCACGCCGCTGAGCACCGTCGTGGGGAAGCCGCGGGCGCCCAGGTAGGAGTAGCGGCGGTAGAGCTTGTGCCAGAGGCGGTCGATGTCCGCGGGGTCCTCGCCTACAAGCGCCTCGCGCACCGCATGCACGCCCGCGCCGGTCAGCAGCGAGCCGTTGCGGGGGATGTTCGACGACTCCCCCCAGCCGCTGATGCCCTCGTCCGTGTCAACGACGACGAATGTCCACTGCCACTGTTCGAGGTCGGCGATCGGCTTCTTACTGCCGCCCGTCAGGTCCGGCGTGACTACGTATGCCCTGACATCTGTGATTTTCATGTTGTCCCCCGTCGACCGGGCGCGTGCGATACGCCCCTACGTCTGAAACGTGTCCGTGCTAGCGCCCGGCGCGTCGTCCAGGCGCAGCCTTGCGCAGCGGCATCGTCCCGCCTTCGGACTGCCAGGTCTTGCTGGTGCGCGCCGTCACTTCGTCCAGGTCCAGGTCGTAGCCCAGGCCGGGCCTGGCGTTGAGGGTGACGCAGCCGTCGTGGAAGTTCAGCTTCTGTGTCAGGAACCGCTGGTATGCAGGGATGGCGCCCATCGAGTGCTCCAGCCGGTAGAAGTTCGGGATGTTCATGCAGACGTGCGCGCCGGCGACCACCTGCAGCGGCCCCATGGCGTTGTGCGGCGAGACGGGCACGTAGTACGCCTCGGCCATCGTGGCGATCTTCTTGAGCTCGCTGATGCCGCCTGTCCAGACGACGTCCGGCATGATGTAGTCCGCCAACCGCCCCTGCAGCACGGGCACGAAGTCGTAGCGGGTGAACAGGCGCTCGCCGACGCAGATGCGCGCACGGGTGTGCTCCCGCACCTGTCGCAGCGCCTCGAAGCTCTCCGGCGGCACCGGTTCCTCGAACCACTCGATCTTCGACTGGTCGTAGAGGTTGTTGGCGAGGCGGACAGCCGTGCCGACGTTGTAGTGCCCGTGGGCGTCGATCAGGATCTCGTGGTGCGTGCCGACGGCCTGGCGCACGGCGGCCACGATGTCGTAGCCAAGCTGCTCCCCCTCGGCAGAGATCTGCCCGTCCACGTAACGCGTGTGGTAGGGGCGCATCTCCAGGAACGGGTCCAGCTTGCAGGCGGTGTGGCCGGCCTTGAGCATGACGCTTTTGGCAGCCTTCGAGTAATCGTCGGGTGTGCTGCAGCCCACGAACCAGCCGTTGGCGTAAAGGCGCACGTCATCGCGGAACTTGCCGCCCAGCAGGTCGAACACCGGCCGGCCCAGCGCCTTGCCCTTGATGTCCCAAAGCGCGATGTCGACGCCGGAGATGGCGCTGGTGGGCAGGCCGCGTGCGCCGAGGTAGCTGTAGCGACGGTAGAGCTTGTGCCAGAGCCGCTCGATGTCTGCGGGGTCCTCGCCGACGAGGGCCTCCTTGCAGGCGAGCACGGCGCGGGCGGTCAGGAACGACCCGCCGCCGGGGTAGTTGGTGCACTCTCCAAAGCCCGAGATTCCCTCGTCGGTGATGACCTCGACGAATGTCCATTCCCGGTGTTCTGGGTTGGCAGTCGCGCTCCCGATCATCGGTAGGGCCGGGTCTACAACGTAGGCGCGGACATCAGTGATCTT
>CAYWBD010000256.1:0-16881 GCA_964456315.1 uncultured Thermoflexus sp. | reverse complement strand
GTGCGGATGGCCTCGATGTAGGACAGGAGCCTGCTGAGTCGGCGCACGTCGACGCCTGCGCCTGGCTGGCTCCCCGGCGCGTAGGCGGCCCGGCCGAGCGCGGCGTCTACCGATTGCAGGAGCTCGCGGTCTTCAGGAGGGACGGCGGCAGGGTCCTGGACGTAGCGTTCGATGAGGTCCGCGACGTAGCCGGCGTTGAGGCCCCCGAACTGGTTCAGGTAGGCCTCTGCGTCGTTGGTCTCTCCTGCCAGGGGCTGTTGGGTCATGCGACTATTGTTCTCGTGTGCCGCCTCGACGCGGCTGCTTCCGGGGTCATCGGGCGCCAGCAAACGAGAGACGGCGCCCAATATCGCCGCGCGAAGACCGGCCAGGTCTGAGGCGGGCAGCGCGTTGTTACTGCCGGACCACGCGTGAGCCCCCAAGGAGGGGGTCCGGAGCCAACAGAACGCCGTTGTGAAACGCCCGTCCGCGGCGCACTAGGCCGCGAGATGCGCGAACGCGTTTTCAGTCTACAGGACGGGCGTTGTGCGACAGATTGGCGAACGGGTCCAAAAGAAGCGGTCGCCGATCCTGGGGCGTACTGCCGCTTCTTGGCAGTTCAAGAACCGGACTTGGGCGGCGGGATGGAGTGGAGAAGGTAGATCCGCCGTTCGACGCGGATCTGGCGGAACGCGGCGGCGCACCGGTGCGAGAGCCCGCCCAGGTGCGACCGGGCAGCAAGGTAACGCAACAGCGGCGCCGGAGACACTGGCAGCCAACGGCGCTGGCTATCTAGCGGCGGGGGATTGGCGGGAGTGCAAGGGGGTCGAACCCTCCGTCCCAGCCGAAGGGCCGGGACCGTCGGTTTTGAAGACCGCGAAGCGCACCGGCGCCCACGCACTCCCGGAACGGTTATCGCGCCGCTCGGGGCGCAGCGCAAGGGGCAGCAGCCCGCGGGCCCCGGCGTCTGAGCCCAGTCGCGAAGAGGCGCCCCGCTTAGCCGGGACGCCTCTTAGAAGACAATACGACATCGGGCCCACACGGGCCGGGTAGGCCGTCGGGTGGGCGCGGCATGGGCGTAGGCAATACGCCCCTGCGGGTCGTACTACTTGATCGCTGCCTCAAGGCGCTGTTTGAGGTCGTTCTTTGGCCTTGCGCCGACGATCTGCCCGACGGGGTTGCCGCCCTTGAAGATCAGCATCGTCGGGATGCTGCGGATGCCATACTTGGACGACGTCTTCGGGTTGAAGTCCACGTTCAGCTTGGCGAACTTGACTTTGCCCGCGTACTCACCGGAGAGTTCTTCGACCACAGGGGCGACCATCTTGCATGGCCCGCACCACTCGGCCCAGAAGTCCACGAACACCGGCAGGTCGGACTTCAGGACCTGGGTCTCGAAATCGGCGTCGTTCACTTCAAATGGCTTGGTCATCTATCCGTCCTTAGGGGTCCCGGGCGGACCGCCCGGCTGCTCAGGTTTCATGCCGGTGAAGGCAAGTCCTTGCACCGTCAACAATTACTTGGATGCCCGTGCTGCCCATTCGGTGCATCACCGCCGCGTGTCTGGCTTATTGGTGACTATGTTGGCCCCTCACCCGCGCCCACCTGCGGTGGGCACCCGTCTCCCTCAAGGGGAGAGGGAATGACAGAGATGGCCCAGTACTTCGGAGCCAGGACACCGGCGCAGAGTCCTGCTGCCCTACCGGGCTGCACCGACAGGACTGCGCTCTGCCGCTCGGATGAGCCTAACACGGCGCAGCGGCAGGCCGGGCACATATGGCGAGGGGTCCGGGCGTGCGTCGTCTTGCATGGCGCTTGCGAGCTGGCCGAAAAGGGTCGTCATGCTGACAACGCCCCTGTGCGGCGAGTCGAGCCTGGCCCGCCCGGTGATTGGCAGGCCTGCCGGGTCTGCAAGCACCTGCACTGCGTCGCCGTCGCTGATCCCCAGCCCACGCGCGTCCTCCGGGTGGATGCTGACAATTTCTTCGCGACCGATGTAGTTCTGGTTGCCTTTGCGCACGATCCCCGGGTCGCGGTCCAGCTGGACGAGCACGCGACCGTGGGCGAGGACGAGCCCGACTGCTCCCTGGCCGCCGTGCGCTGGCGTTGAAGGCGCGGCGGGCGTGAAGCTCAACATCTGTTCGGCGGGCGACCCGGTATGCAGGACGGGCGTGCCGGGCGCGCTGTCCTGAGTGCATGGGACCTGCACTTCCCCGGCAGCCAGTCGTTCGTACGTCAGGCCAGCGTACGTGGGTACGGAGGTCCTGATCTCTGCGAACACTGCAGCCGGTCCGTCGTAGTCGAAGCCGTCTGCGCCCATTTTCCTGGCGAGCCGGCTCAGGGTTTCCCACCCGGGACGCTCTTCGTTCTTGGGCGGCGATATGCGCCGGACCATCTGCACGCGCCGTTCTACGTTGGTGACGGTGCCCTGCTGCTCTGAGTACGGGGCCGCTGGCAGGACGATGGAGGCGTGTGCCGTGACTTCGGTGTCGAACACCGCCGACACGATGAGGCACTCCAGGTGGCCGAGAGCCTCACGGAGCCCGTTCATCCCGTCTGCGTCTGGGTCCAGGCCGTCGGCCAGGATGACTGCTGCCTTGATGCGCCCGGCGCGGACCTCGGTGGCCAGCTGCTGGACGCCGGCGCCGCCGGGGTCTGGGGCGCAGCCCATGTCCACCGCGCCAAGTGTGTTTGCACCGTGGTAGAGCGGGTAGACACCGGCTGAGTCCTTGCCGAGGTTTCCGGTGAGCATGGCGAGGTTGACGGCCGCGTCAGCGAGTGCGCCTCGGGCCTCCGGCGCGGCGGTATCGACGCCCAGCAGGGTTGCAGAGGCCCCGCTGCGGGCGAAGGTCCGGGCGGCGCGCCTGACCTGCTCCTGGTCGAGGCCGCAGGCGGCAGCAGACGCAGCGATGTCCATTTGCGACAGGCTCGCCCTTAGAGCGTCGACACCGTCGGTCCGGGCCGTGATGAACTCCTTGTTTTCGAGGCCTTCGTCAAGGACTACGCGCATCATGAGGTTCAGCGCGGCGGCTTCGGTCCCGGGCCGCACGCGGAGCCACTCAGCGGCGTAGCGGGTGAGTTCGGTCTCGCGGGGGTCGATGACGATGATGCTGGCGTCGGCACGGGCGGCTTTCTTGACTGGCACGGCGAGCACGTTCTGCTCTTCGGTGGGGTTGCCAGACACGACCAGCACGCACTTCGCGCGCTCCAGCTGCCAGGTGGGGTTAGTCGCCCCGCTGTGGCCGAGCCTGCGGCGCAGGGCGTCAATGATTTCGGGCCGGGTGTTCAGCCCGGAGTCGACGTTTCCTGTCTTGAGGACGTCGCGTGCGAATTTGGCTGCGACGTAGCTGTCCTCGTTGGTGCCGCGCGGCGACGCGAGCACCGCGACCTGGTCAGGCCTGTAGGCGCTGAGTGCGGCCGCGGCCCGGGCCAGGGCGTCGTCCCAGGTCACCCGCTTGAGGACGCCGCCCTCTCGCACGTAAGGGTACTTGAGGCGGGACTTGGCGTTGGGGTAGTCGTAGGCGAACTTGCCCTTGAAGCAGGCCTGGCCGTTGTTGGCCTCACCTGCCAGGTCCCCGACAAAGCGGATTACCTTGTCGAAGCGGTTGACCTCCGCCACCATCTGGCACCCGACGGGGCAGTTGGTGCAGACAGTTGTGACCTTGCGGGCGGCCTTCTCCCACTTATAGTCGCGCTCAACTAGCGCCCCGACCGGGCAGGCGTCCACGCACGCACCACAGAACTCACAGCCGGACTCCAGCAGCGACGAGCCGTGGGACGTGCCCACCAGGGAGACTCCGGAGCGGTTCGTGAGCGTCAGGGCGGTGTCGAACCGGACCTCCTCACAGACCCGCACGCAGCGGGCACAGACGATGCAGAGGTTGTAGTCGCGGTCGTAGAAGGGGTCGTCTGTGTGTATGGGCAGGTTGCGCCGGTGGTAGTTGAGCGGGGTGCGCAGGTCCAGCTCGACGGCGCGCACGGTGTCCTTGAGTTCGCAGCGTTCGTTCTTCGGGCAGATTGTGCAGCGGTCCGTGACCCCGACGTGGCGCTGGCAGATGTCCTGCGGACCGCACAGCTCGATCCGGTGGCAGGTCAGGCAGCCGTGCGGGTGCTCCGTCATGAGCAACTCTACGATGCCCTTGCGGAGGTCCCGGACCTGGTCCGTGCCGCTGAGGACGACCATGTCCTTCTGCACCGGCGCGGTACACGAGGCGACGGTGGCCTTCTGGACCGTGACTTGCTCCTCTTCGACGTCCTTGCCGTCTTTTTTCGTCTTGACCTTGCGGACGATCTTGACCTCGGTCTCGACGAGGCACATCCGGCAGGCGCCGTACGGCTTCATCTTCGGGAAGTAGCACAGGTACGGGATGTATATGCCGGCGTCCATGGCGGCCTGGATGATGGTCTGGCCGGGCATTGCAGAGACGGGCTTCCCGTCCAACGTGAACATGATGGGGTCAGGCATCCGGCGGTCCAACCCTTGCTTTTGCCCCGTCCACTGCGAGAGGGACAGGATGTGACTTGCGGCGGCGCAGCGCCTGGGAAAAGGAGGCGGCGTTCAGGAGGACGGATGCACGGGCCACGGACGTGCCACCTACGGCCGGGTCCTGGTCGGCAGGATCATCGAGCCGTCTGCAAATGCTCCGAGTGGTTTTTGTCCTGGCTCAAGGCGGACCTTGAACTCGTTGCCGAAGTATTTCAGCGCGGATGCGATGGGGTTGTAGCCCAGCTGGCCGTGGCCGCACAGCGAGCCGACTTTCATCGCCGACCCGATGCGCGCACACAGGTCAAGGTCGCCGGGTTTGGCCTGCCCGCGGCACATTCTGTCGAGTGTCTCGACCATGTGCGTGTTGCCAAGCCTGCACGGGAAGCACTTGCCGCACGACTCGAACTGGTTGAACGCGATCAGGTTGCGGATGAGGTCCACGACGCTGACTGTTTCGTTGCCGACGATGATGCCTCCGGAGCCCAGTATGGCCCCGGCCTTGGACATGGCGTCGAAGTCGATCTGGGTGTCGAATGCCTCGGGGCCGAGGACGCCGCCCAGCGGCCCACCCGTCTGCAGCAGCTTGATCTCCTTGCCGCCCGTGACGCCGCCGCCTATTTCGTCCAAGACCTGGCGTATGGTCAGTCCCATGGGGACCTCGTACATGCCTGGGCGCTTGATGTGTCCGGTCAGGCAGACGATGGCCGTGCCCGAGCTAGACGGCGTCCCGATGCTCTTGAACCACTCGCCGCCTTTGAGCACGATTTGCGGGACGTATGCGATCGTTTTGACGTTGTTGATGTTCGACGGCCTGCCCCACACGCCGAAGGCGGCCGGGAACGGCGGCTTGAAGCGGGGTGTGGCGCGTTTGCCCTCGATGGCCTCCATGAGGGCGGTCTCTTCGCCTGCGACGTAGGAGTCGCCAGTGAAGGCGACCTCCATGTCGAAGCTGAATTTAGTGCCCAGGATGTTCTTGCCAGCCAGGCCAAGCTCGTAGCAGGCCTCGATGGCGCGCCGTGTGGCGTTGACCGGCAGGTCGTGGCCGTGGCGGATGAAAACGTAGCCGTAGTTGGAATTGGTGGCGTAGCCGGCCAGCAGCAGGCCCTCGATCAGGGTGTGCGGGTCGCTCTCGAGGATGCCCTTGTCGTTGAACGCGCCGGGGTCGCCTTCTTCGCAGTTGACCAGGACGTACTTTTTGGGGGCCTTGCTGGGAGCCAGGAAACTCCACTTGACGCCTGTGGGGAACGCCGCTCCGCCACGGCCGCGCAGGCCTGACTTCTTGACGTCATCGAGGACCTGCTCGGGGGTCATCGAAGTGAGCGCCTTGTGCAGGGCAGCGTAACCGCCATTCGCGACATACTGGAGGATGTCGTGCGGATCTATGTCGCCGCAGTTGCGGGTGGCTATCCTGACCTGACGCTTGAAGCCGTCTGTGTCTGCGAGACGCGGGAGGCCGTCGACCGAGACGCCGTCCGCGGCGGTATATGCGTAGGCCCGTCCGACGATAGGGCGTCCGCCCTTGACGTGGTCACGGACGATGCGGGCAACCTCGTCCGGGCGCACATTGGCGTACAAGACCCGCGGCCCGCCGGGGAGCGTTACGTCGAGCACCGGCTCCAGGTACATGAGGCCCAGGGAGCCGACTCGGGTGACCTCGGCGTCTACACGTTGTTCACGGCTGGCTGCGACCGCTGCGTCGAACACGGCATCAGCGCCGGCGGCCTGCCCGGAAATCGCGTAGCCCACCCTGATCCAGGGGCGTGCGCCCGCGGTGAGGGCCTGCCAGCGTGCGCCGGCCTGCTGACTGATCTGCTCAAACGTCGCTGGCATGGCTATTCGGTGGGTCCTCGGCTAACGGCCCATGAGGCCGGTCGCGACCCGCGCCGCAGACGCTGGGGTCACCCGGCCGGTGACGTGGTGGTTCACGGCGATGCAAGGGGCCTGGGCGCAAGCGCCCAGGCAGGTGTTGTAGCGCAGGGTCAGGCGCTTGTCGGGCGTTTCGCCTTCTTTGTCCATCCCAACGCTTTCCTGCACCGCTTTGACGATTGTCTGGGCGCCCATCAAGTGGCAGGTGGGGCCCCAGCAGACGTCAAGCGTGTACTGCCCTGGCGGTGTGAATCGGAAGTTGGTGTAGAACGATGCGACGCTCCAGACCTCATTGGCGGTCGAGTTACAAAACGTCGCCGTCTCTTCAATCGCCTCGGGCGGGATGAAGTGCAGTGCGTCCTGCACGGCGAGCAGCGAGGAAAGCACGGTTACGGTGGGCTGTTTCTGGCCCTTGAGGGCGGCGAGGATGCGCTCTTTCAAGTCGTCGTGGCCAGTGTGGTGCCCGGACTGCGATGCAGCGTGAGTTGTGGTCAACGCGGCTCCCCGTCGTCCCTGTCGAATGGGTCAGAGGCATCGCCCGCCGCCGGTCGGCCAAGCCTGAGCATGATGCCCGGAAAGTCTCACCGAATGTGGATTGAGAAACCGGTCACAATCCTAACAAAGAGGGTGAAGGCCCACAATTCGCCGTGAACTCGCCCGGCGAGCGTGCGTGGATGACCGCGACATCCAGGGTCACGGGGCCCGCGCAGGGCCGGGGAACAACGGACCTGGAGGTTTTCCAGGAATTCGGACTGGCAGAACGAATTTGACCCACTCCCTGACCCTCCCATCGAGGGGGAGGGGACACGCTGACCCTCTGCCTAGTGTCCCGTCTCCGAACTCCTGAGCCAAATCCTTCATTCCCTCTCCCCTTGCGGGAGAGGGTCAGGGTGAGGGGTCAACTGGGATCTCCACATCGGAGACGGGACACTAGCCCTCCCATCGAGGGGGAGGGGATTACTGGATGACATCTGGTTGGCGCGATGCCGGTCCCCGAACTAAGGCAGGCCGGCCCGCCTAGCCGGCGCTGCTGACATCAACGAAGGGAGGTTAGAATCCACCGGCGCTTGACTTGGCGATTGGCGACTGCGAGGTCCCGGAAGTGAAGATCACAAAAGTCGAAACTATCAACCTGGCTGAGTTCCCGGCGGCGACCTGGGTCCAGGTCTACACAGATGCCGGCCATGTGGGCCTGGGTGAGACGTGGTTCGGCCCGCGGTCCGTCACCGGCGCGGTCCACGAAATATTCGGGCCGATGCTTGTGGGCCAAGACCCGCTGGCCATCGAACGCCATTGGCGGGACATGTTCGACATGGCGAACGCGTTCGGGTACGCCGGCGCTGAGACGCGGGCCATCTCGGCTCTGGACACAGCACTGTGGGACATCGCTGGCCAGGTGGCGAAGCAGCCCATCTATAACCTGCTCGGCGGCGCCTGCCGGGACCGCATCCGTGTCTACAACACCTGCGCGCAGTACGGCGCGAACAAGGACATGGACCTGGCCATGATGGACGCCGGGACTCTTGCCAAGAGCCTCCTCGACGATGGTATCGACTGCCTGAAGTGGGCCTTCACCGACTGCTTTGCAGACCCGTCTCGCGGCACGGTCTTGCGGCCCAACGACCTGGACCTGATGTGCGAGCCCATGCGGCAGGTCCGGCACGCGGTCGGCGCCGACATGGACATCGCCAACGATGGCCACGGTCGCTGGAACCTTAACAACGCCATCCTCATCGGGCAGAAGATGGACCAGTTTGGGATGTTCTGGCAGGAAGAGCTGATCCAGCCGACCAACGTTGACAGCCACCTCGCCCTGGCCCGCGAGATCGTGGCGCCCGTTTGCGTGTCCGAGCGCCTGGTGAGCAAGTACCAGTTCCGGGACTACATCCAGCGCGGCGCGGCGGAGGTCGTGATGCCGGACTTGATCTGGACTGGCGGGATCACGGAGACACGCAAGATCGCGAACATGGCAGAGGTCGAGCAGCGGCCAGTTGCGCCGCATGACTGCACCGGGCCGGTGAACGTGTTTGCTTGCGCACACATCTGCATGAACGCGCCCAACGCTTTCATCATGGAGACGGTGAGGGCCTTTTACGGCAAGGGCGGCTGGTACGACAAGATCGTGGAGCCGAACATTCGCGTCGTTGATGGCTACCTGCTGGCGCCCGAGGGCCCAGGCCTGGGGACACGCCTCAAGCCGTCAGTCCGGGAGCGTCGGGACGCGACCGTCGAGGTCACCGACGCGCCGGCGCGCGCTGACCACTGGGGCGGGTTTACGTCTCCGTACGAGATGGCCGTTGAAGCGGGCAAGCGCGTTGTGCGCCGCAAAGACGCCCAAGGTGGGGCTGTGCGCGGCCAACGGAGTAGGAAGTGATGGCAACCGATTCGTTCGTGGTCTCGGCGGTGATACCGGCGACGCCGGAGGCCGTGTACAAGGCATGGCTGTCCGGCAAGGAGCACGCCGCGATGACCGGCGGCGCGGCGACGGGGTCGGCGCGCGTCGGGGGGAAGTTCACCGCGTGGGACGGCTACATCGAGGGCAAGAACCTTGAGTTGGAGCCCGGAAAGCGCATCGTTCAGTCGTGGCGGACGACAGAGTTTTCAGACGACGACCCTGACTCCCGGCTCGAAGTGGTCTTAGCACCGGCAAAAGGCGGCACCAAGGTCACGCTGCGGCACTCGGACTTGCCCAAGGGACAGGGTGCGGACTATAAGTCAGGCTGGGTCGAGCACTACTTTGAGCCCATGAAGGAGTATTTCGGCTCGCGGAGCGACGGCGGGACCGAAAGAGGTCATTTGGTATAATATGACCTAAATAGCAAGGAGCCGCCGGGATGACAACAAAGGTAACTGCTGCTGAAGCAAAGGCTAAGTTCGCTGAATGCCTCCGCTCGGCCGAAAAAGGTGACTCCGTCGTGATCACCCGCCACGGTAAGGATGTGGCCGTACTGATCTCTCCTGAACGCCATCTTCAAGTCCAGCGTATCGAGGCGTCTCGCAAGCCTGGCGGTCTGGCCGCGCTGGCTGGCGGCTGGGAGGGCTCGGACGAGCTGTACCGAATCGTAAAGCGCATCAGGCGCACCGGCCCGCGGGCCGCCCCTAAGTTCGAATAGCCACGTGTCGTTCCTGTTCGACACTGACGCGGTAATCGAGGCGTTCGCGCCGCGTCCGATCGCCGCGTACCTGGGTTGGCTGGCCAGGGTGCTGGACACAGACCAGTTCGTCAGCGTCGTGTCGGTCGGAGAACTCTATCGGGGTGCACTCCTGTCGCGCAACCCCGAAGAGCAGTCGGCATTCATCGAGAACGAAATGCTCACGCGCCTGACGGAACTTCCGTTCGACCTGTCAGCTGCCAAAGTGTTCGGACGTATCAGCGCCGGATTGTGGGGTAAAGGCCAACGTGTCGAAGACGCCGACCTGATGATTGCCGCGACGGCCATCCACCACGGACTGGTGCTCGTCACTGGCAACATCCGCCACTTTGCGCGCGTGCCGGGACTCTCGATCAACCCGGTCCTCGCCGATGCCCGCAAAGCGCGCTAGTGTCCCGTCTCAGATACGGAGCTCCTACTCGACCCCTCACCTGACCCGCTCCCGCAAGGGGAGAGGGAATGAAGGAATTGGCTCAGGACTTCGGAGACGGGACGCTAGGCGTCGCTAAGACCCCAGAACTCTACTGCGTGGCCGTCGGGGTCTGAGACATACAGGTGCGGGGAGCCGTCACCGTGGGGCATCGGTCCGTCCAAGGCGTAACCCGCATCGGTCAGGCGTTTAACGAGCGCGGGGACGTCGTCCCGGTGAACGCCGAACACTAGGTGGTACTGGCCGGGCTGATTCCCGAAGTACTCGCGGTTGCGTTGAGGCGACAGGTAGTTCGAGCGCCAGACGCCTGGCTCCCAGAGGCCCATGAAGTGCTTCGGGCCGGTCTTCAGGATGGCAGCGCGCGGCCCGACGTCGTGCCGCGTCCGCTCGAAGCCGACCACGTCAACGTAGAAGTTCAAGGCGCGCTTCACATCGTTGACGATGATCGCCGCCTCTATGACACCGTAGTACCTGGGCATGGGCCTCCCCTTGCGTCGCGTGAACGGGAACAAAGAATACGCAGATTGCACAGATTTGAGAAACACACGACGGGCTTGACCCGGCAATTGGTGACTGCCCAAAGACGGGTGAAGGAAGCCGCCGATAGCCCACGATTGAGGTCAGCTTTCTCCCTCACCCCAACCCTCTCCCGCGGGGAGAGGGAATGAAGGATTGGGCTCAGGACTTCGGAGACGGGACACTAGTTCGACTTGGTCCCAGCCGCACGTAGATATCCAAAATCTGTGTAATCTGCGTAATCTGTGTTCCGTTCACTGGAGGTGCGGCATGGGCCAGCTCGAAGGCAAAGTAGCGATAGTTACGGGCTCTGGCGGCGGGATCGGGCGCGCCGTGGCGGTGGCGTTCGCTCGCGAAGGTGCGAGCGTCGTGATCAATGGCCGCACCGCGTCAAACGTCGAAAACACCGTCCGCGTCATACAGCAGGCAAAGGGCCAGGCCATCGGCGTGCCGGGCGACGTGGCGCGGGAGGCCGACGTGGACAAGATCGTGCGTGCCGCGGTGGAAAAGTGGGGCAAGGTCGACATCCTTGTAAACAACGCGGCCATCGCCGGCCCGGTCACGCCTGCAGAGCGGGTTGACCTGCGCGAGTGGGCCCAGACGATGCAGATCAATGTGCAGGGCCCGCTAATGATGACGCGCGCTGTGCTGCCGATCATGCGGAAACGTGCCCACGCCCAGGGTGGTCCGCCGCGCGGCAAGGTGATAGACGTGTCGTCTGGAGCTGGCCGCGGCTGGGCTGGCGACCTGCTCGTCTACCGGGTGTCCAAGGCTGCGCTGCTGCGGCTGTCCAACGCGCTGGCGGCGACGCTCCAACCTGAAGGCATCGAGGTCAACACCGTGGACGTGTTCGCCACGACCCCCATGGTCCACGACCTGGGCACGCGTGACCGCGAGGATCCCGCGCTGGCGGCGCGTATGCGCAAGCGTGCGACGGCCCCGGAGCCGACCGCGCAGGATAACGCGCCGGTGTTCGTCTGGCTGGCCTCGTCCCGCAGCGACGGCGTGACCGGGCGAAACTTCGGCTGGAACATGAACGTGGACGACCTAGACAAAGTTAAGGCGCGTCTGATCGGAGACCCGCGTGCGCTCCGCATCGAGATGGTCCCATTTGAGGGCATCGGCCTGTCGCCGGAAGGCCGCGCCTACCAGGAGCGCCTGGCGGCGGCGCAGAAGACCGGCTAGTCCTCTGCCGGGCGCCAGTCAACCCGGCGCAGACCCGGACTACCCGCGCACCCGCCGCCACTTCCGAAGGCTGATTACTTCGCGGGGCGGGTTCTGCTGCGAGCCGAAAGCCGTGAACGACACCTCGGCGACGTAGACGGAGCCTTCTGAGTCCACCGCGATGCCGTGGGGCGCAGTGAACTGGTCCGGCTTCTCCCCGCTCGTGCCGGCGCCGAAGGTGGTGACGGTCTCCAAGTCCCGGTTGAGCACGACGACGCGGAGGCCCAGTCCCGGCACGCCTGCCTGCACGGGCGGGGCGCCGGCCTCGCCAACGTAGATGTTCGTGTCATCGCCCCGCCCGGCGAAGATGGCGATGGGCCTGTGCATGTGGTGCTGCTGAACGAACTTGCCGTCGAGCGTGAAGACCTGCAGCCGGAAGTTCTCGCGGTCGCAGACGACCAGGCGGTCGTCGCCGAGCAGGCAGATGTTGTGGGGCAGGCTGAACTCGCCGGGCATCGAGCCTGGCGTGCCCCAGGACTTGATGTGCTTGCCCTTGCGGTCGTAACGGTGCACCGCCGAGTTGCCGTAGCCGTCTGAGACGAACACGTCGCCGGTCTTCGGGTGCACCGCCACGTGGGTGGGCCGGTTGAATGGTTTGCCACCTTGCCAGGGCGCGGGCTTGCCGCGTTGGCCGAGCTGCAAGAGCAGCTTGCCCTTGCCGTCCCGCTTCTGGATGAAGTGGCCGAGATCGTCGATAAGCCACAGGTTGTCGTCCGGGTCAACATGGATGCCATGAGGGCGATCGAACTCCCCTGCGCCCCACGACTCTACGAAGCGACCGTCCTTCTCGAACACCGTGAGCGGCCAGCGCCCGCGGTTGAAGACGTAGACGCGGTCGCCGGAGTCCACGCCGACCGATGTCGCCTCCTTGAACGCCATGGGGTGCGGCAGCGCCGGCCACCCGAAGACGGGCTCGTATTTTGTTCGCGACGTGGCTGGCTTCGGCATGCGGGCCCCTCTCACCTGGCTTTCGGTCGCTGATAGTTCGTGGCGTTGGTCTTCAGATGCTCGTGCGCTTCTTTCCAGCCGACGACGCGGTTGACCGTCGTCCACTCTGCGAACTTTGACTTCCCGGAACCCCATTTCGCCATCTTGCGGATGGCAGTGGCGTGGGGTTCGGTTTTCAAGAAGGCGAGCATTGAGGGCCGGTCGGTCCAGACGGAGAGGGTTTCGAAGCGGTTCACCAAAGGTATGCCGCCGATCGCGGCCATCTCGTTGCCACGGGTCTGCTCCGCCTGCTTGCGAACCTTGTATGCCATTGAGATGAACTGCGGGAAGTAGATGGGGTTGCGGAGGTGGAGCCGCGTCGCCACCGCGATGTAGAGCTTTGGCTGGCCGACGGTTGGACGCGATGCCACCGAGTTCCTCCGGAAGGACCCTAAGTGGCCGGACGCCCGGCCCTGCTACCCGCTCACCCGCCGCCACTTGCGGAGGCTGACGACTTCGCCTAGCGGCGGCTTCGGCTGGCGGGAGTAGTAGAAGGTCCACGCGACCTCAGCCACGTACACCGAGCCCTGGGAGTCGACGGCGATCCCGTGGGGCGCGGTGAACTGGTCAGGGGCCTGTCCGGGGAGTGGTGCGCCAAAGCTCTTAACGATCTTGCCGTCGGGGGTCATCACTGTGACCCTGTTGCCCAGGTTGGGCACGCCTGCCTGGACCGGGGGCGGCCCCATCTCGCCGATGTAGATGGAAGTGTCAGCGCCACGGCCCTGGGTCAGCGACATGGGGTGGTGGATGTGGTGCTCGGCGACGTACTTCCCGTCCGTGGTGAAGATCTGGACCCGGAAGTTCTCGCGGTCGGCGACTGCCACACGGTCTGTGCCGACCATGCAGATGTTGTGCGGGAGGCTGAACTGCCCGGGGCCGGTGCCTGGCTCGCCCCAAGAGCTGATGTGCTTGCCTTTGGCGTCGAACTTGTGGACCCGTGAGTTCCCGTACCCGTCTGAGACGAACACGTCCCCGTTTTTGGGGTTGATGGCCACGTCCGTGGGCCTGTTGAACATACCTCCGCCCTGCCAGGGCGCGGGCTTGCCGCGTGTGCTCAGGTTCCAGACAACCTTGCCGGCCGCAGTGCGCTTTTGGACGAAGTGGCCGTTGTCGTCGACCAGGTAGAGGTTGTCCTGGCCGTCTATCTCGATACCGTGCGGCCGCTCAAAATCGCCCTGGCCGGTGCCACGCAGGTAGTTGCCGTCGGGGTCGAACACGGCGATGGGGCAGTTGCCGCGGTTGAACACGTGGACGTTGTCTTTTGAGTCAACGGCCACCGACGTGGCGTCCCCGGCGAAGGTCACACCCATTGGCGGCTTAGCCCAGAGGGGGACCGGCTCAAACACGGTCTTTGCGGTGACGGGGCCGAGTTTCTGCTTCGTGGGAGTGGGCAAAATGGCCTCCAGTTGGGCGTTCGGACCCTGCTGCGTGCTACCGTGGTCAGCCTGTTTCAAACAGCGGGCGGAGTATACACCGCTGACTAACTGGCACCCGGCGGACCGGGCCTCGCAGAGATGACGACACCCTCGACTGGCAAGGCGCCGCGCGGCTTACGACTTCCCGCGCTGTGGGGCCCGCGCCGCATCTACCACGGCTGGAACGTCGCTGTAGTGGCGTTCCTGTCGACGGGGTTCGCTGTCGGCATGTCGGGATACTCCTTCGGGCTGTTCATCGAGCCGCTGGAGGACCAGTTCGGGTGGAGCCGCGCGCAGATCACGTTCGCGCTGTCGCTCGGGGCTCTGACAGGGTTTGCCTCCCCGTTGGTCGGGCGGCTGGTGGACAAGTTCGGGGCCAGGAAGGTGATGGCGGTCTCGCTGCTGATCATGGCAGTGGGGTTCGCCATCCGGCCGGTCATGACCGAGCTGTGGCACTTCTACCTCTTCACCGTGCTCGTGTCCGCCCCGATGCCGGGCGCCACTGGCCTCGTCACCGGCAAGCTGGTGGGCCTGTGGTTTCCGCTGACCCGCGGCAGGATGATGGGCACCGTCACCGCTGGCAACAACTTCGGCGGACTGACGATGGCGCCCCTCGCGGCGGGCATCATCGCTTTATCGGGCTGGGAGTGGGCGTTCGTCACATTCGGGGTGCTGATGGCGGCACTCGGGGTCGCTGCAATGTTCCTCGTGAAGGAGGAGCACGCCGACGTCGCCTCCGAGGCAGCGAGGACCGGGCGGGCCGATGGGTTCGCCGCGGCGTCAAGGCGCGCCGCAGGGTCCGGGTCGACTGTGCGCGAGGCGCTGCGGTCGCCGGGGTTCTACTTGATATCGCTCGGCCTGATGTGCGCCAGCCTGACCTACCAAGGCATTCTCACCCAGATAATTCCGCACCTTGAGAACGAGGGGCTTAGCCGGGGCCAGGCAGTCGCAGCCCAGTCGCTGATCGCGCTGATGGGGATCGGGTCAAAGCTGGTGTTCGGCGGGCTGACCGACCGCATCGGCGCGCGCATGGCGACCGTGCTGTGCGTGAGCCTGCAAGGAGCTGGAGTAGGGCTGATGCTGCTGCCGTTTGGGGCAGCCTCGCTGTGGGCTGGCGTGTTTGTGTTTGGGCTGGGGTTCGGGGGGCTGGGCGCGCTGATCGTGCTGACTGTGACCGAGATGTTCGGGCTGAGGGCGTTTGGGTCGATCATGGGCCTTGTCAGCGTTGCGTTGACGGTCCCGCAGTTCGCCGGGCCGATCATCGCAGGAACGCTTTATGAGGCCACAGAGAGCTACCGGCTGTCGTTCGGCATCGTGATAGTTGTGTTCGCGGCAGGGATCGCCTGCGTACTCGCGGCGCGGCCGCCGAAGACTGCCAGCGCCGCCGACGGTTAGCGGCCCTGCCGACAGCGTCCCCGTGCGTTACCGAGTAGGTCCCACATCAACTTCGGGACGGGACTGCCGGCCGTGGTGATATTGCCGGGCTAGCGGCGCGCTTTGGCTCTGGGCGTCTCTTCAAGCTCCGCCCAGATGGCCTTGGAGTAGTCCAGGCTCTTCTGATCACCGTAGAACTGGTCCCCGGCCCAGGCGCCCTCGATGGCCATGTAGCCCTTGTATCCTGCCCCGTGCATTGCGGACATCGCGAACCTGTAGTCGATCTCGCCGTCCGGCAGGGGCACGCGCAAGAACACCGACCGCTCGTTCTCCGGGTGATAGACGCGCATGAGGTTCTTGCAGTGCCAGTAGACCGAGATGGTCGCCAGTTTCTTGATGGAGTCATCGCAGGACTCCTCGGGCACGTCGTAGGTCCAGTAGACGTTGCCGAGGTCCGGGTTGAGGCCGAAGTTCTTGCGGTCGACCTGCTTGTGGATGAGCGCGCCGGACCAGGAGTTGTCCACGAGGGAGTTCTGGTGGACTTCAACGGAGATGTTGACACCCCAGTTGGCGGCGCGGTCGCAGGCGGACTGGAAGGCGCGTGCGAGGGCCTCGAAGTCATACTGCATAGCTTCCCGGCTGGAATCCTGGGAGACCGGCCACCCGGAATTCGACCCCGGCCGGCTGCCTGGCGGGTTGCCCGGGTAGCGGGAGGGGGCGCTGAGTGCGCCATTGACGACCTCGGCCCCGGTCCAGCCTGCGAACTGGATGGCCTTCATCTGGTGCTCCCGGTTGCGCGGGCCGTGTTTGGCGTCGGTGAGTGTGCCGCCGGCGCGCACGCAGCCTATGGGCAGGCCCGCGCCGGCGAGGCGTTTGCCGAACTCCTTGACCTGGCGTTCTGAGCCACCGGTCTTCTCGATGACTTCCGCGCCGACTTCGAGGGCGTCGAACCCGATGTCCTTGACCTTTTTCAAGAACGCGGCGTTGTAGTTGTCGGGCGTGAGGTCCCAGGAGTTCAGGCTGTCCGGGTAGAGGGTGAAGCGGCGGTGGGCGTAGCAGAAGCGCATGGGTGTCTCCGACATCGTGCAGGGCCGCATCGGGCCCGCGGCTTTCGTGCTCGGGGGAATGCGGCGGGAGTTTAGCACGCTGGCGTCGGCGGAAGGACGGACTGGATGAGGCCTTGAGACGCGGACGACTCTCCGGCGGCGACTGTCCGAACAACAGGCCGCCCTCGCTCAGTGGTGAGACCGAGCGAGGGCGGCTGCGATGGTCAGGGACGCCTGACCGGTCCGTTCCGATTACCTGCGTGTTCTAGTCTGAGTCATCGCCTGAGGTCGGGTCCTGGTCGTCGGACCCGGCGGCGCTGTTATCGTCAGACGAAGCGTCACCGTCATCGGAACCCTTGCTGTCGTCAGCCGAGCTCGGGTCCTGGTCGTCAGACCCGGCGGCGCT
>CAYWBD010000255.1:0-3337 GCA_964456315.1 uncultured Thermoflexus sp. | reverse complement strand
CAGGCGGCGGATTTGACAGGGGCGTCCGACGGGCTCGCAACACCCTGTCGTCCCGTGAGCTTCAGGGCATACCCCTGACCCCGGACCGTCTCGATCAGGCCCTTTCCCGCCGGGACCTGGCCGATCCGCTTTCTCAGCCGGTGCATCACCACATCGAGGGCGTTGCTCCCTGGGGGAGCGTCGTCGGACCAGCAGGCCGCTGCTAGATCGGTGGCCGAGACCGGGCGGCCCTGCGCAGCCGCGATCGTGTAGAGCAGCAAGAACTCGGTCCGCGACAGGGCGATGCGCACGCCGCCGACCTCTGCGCGCTCCTGAGCCGGGTCTAGTACCAGCCCCGGGAGCGAGACAGGCAGGCGAGATTTCGGGCGGGCCAGCCGGACCGGGAGAGGAGTGGGCGCGGGGCTGCCTGTTGATGGCATGGTGACTGTCGCCGGCGGAGCGACGACAGCAAGGTCAGGACTGGCAGCGCCGGGAGCCGCGGTCATCGGCGTCCCCGTCGGCGGGGCGACGGCGCCGTCGGCGGGGACGCCCGGCCCGCTCGCGACTTGTGCCGGGGTAGCCTGCGACGCCCGGAAAAGCCTGGTCGCAAAGCTGAGTATGATCTCGACCTGCTCCACATCCGTCACAGGCGCAGGCGCAGGGTCCTCTCGCAGCAGGTAGACCGCGCCAACAGCTCGACTCCCCGAAAACACCGGCGCGGCGATGCCGCTGCACAGCCCACGGGACCGCGCCCATGAGGGCAGGGCGTCCGGGGTAACACCGCCCTCGGCCACGACTATGGCTGCACCTTGCCGGATGGCCATCGCTGCGGCCCCAACCCCGTTGGCGCTCTCTATCGGCGCAAACGCAGAAGACCCGAACAGCCAGGGCCGGGCGCCCTCAAGTGTCAGCATCCCCTTGCCGGGTTCATCGACCAGGACCGCCACCAGGTCGTAGCCCCGGATGTGGGACAGCGCGTCGAGCAGGGTCGCAGACGGGCTCGTACCTGGCTCGTGCGCCTGAATAGCCAGCAGCGCGTCGAACGTGCGCCGCGGGTGGGGGCCGTGTGTCAGCTCGTAAACGGTCTCTGGCCCGGGGGCGGGCGCCAGAGTGCGCGGCCTGCTGCCTCGGAAGCGGGACGCCAGCGAAACGCCTAGGGAAGCTATGGAGCCCATGAGCCCGGAGCGCGGCCGGGGAGTGTGGCTGGTGCGTTGCATCGCTCACGACACTAGCGCACCCCCGTCACCTGACTCTTAGGGCGCGCCAGGCGAGTTTTCGCGTACTCGTTTGCCCGAGGGGTAGTTCACGCGCCAATGCGGCCTGGTCCGGCGACGCCGTCCGGCCCGGTCAACAGCGCGCTGATGTCGCTGGCAAACTTTTTCTCGGAGTCATCCTGCGGCTCGTATCCCAGCACGCGGCGGGCCGTCTCCAGTGACCAGAAGGCCCGGGTGTTGGCGCTGATGCCGTACACGACGGTCCAGGGCACGCCGTGCTCGTCCCAAGTCCCCGGCGCTTCGACTGCCTTCACGAAAAGCTGGCTGCAGTCACGGGCGCTGAGGTGCGCGCCGAGGTTGCGCTTGAAGTTTGACGCCCCCGTACCTCCGTGCTGGACAGACGGGGCCGGGTCCCGCATGTGGGCGGGGCCGTCGGTCTCATAAGGGTTGCCGATGCGGACCAGGACGCACTCCATTTTCCGTCCGAATATGCCGCATGCGTACGGGAACGCCAGCAGCTCATAGGCAGCCTTCGACCACCCGTAGAAGTTGTCCAACAGCGGAAGCTCGTGTGGGTAGGCCATCTCCTTTTTCCGGGCATGGATCAAGTTGTGCTCGTACCAGTCCGCCGCGTGGTTGGAACTGGCAACGACGACCCGGCGCACCCCGGCGTCGTAAGCGGCCCGATAGACGTTCTGCGCCATCTGCACGTTCTGGAACTCGACAGGGAAGCGCTCGATCGGCGGCACGTCGGCGCCCCAGGTGCTTCCCTGCGCGGTGGCCGAGTGGCGGTACGCCAGGTGTACGACTGCGTCCACTCCCTCGAACAGCGCCTGGTACTTCGACCGGTCGGGGTCGGAGAAGTCTGCGGTCACGACCCCGGCGATACGGTCGCCGTTGCGGCTGCGGTCCCGGCTGTCGGCCAACACCAGGTTGAACCTGGACCGGAACTCGGGCAGGACCAGAGACGCGATGTACCCGCTCGCCCCGGTGACCAGTACCTTCCTATTCGGCGACATCGTCTCCCCCAGTCCGACAGCAGCGCGGCCAGGTCCTGGCAACTATGCGGCCCTGGCTCCATACCCGCGTGTCCCGCTCGCCGCGAGCTAACCTGCCCTGACCCGGGCCGATGGGTCGAGGGGCCGCGTTTGGTCCGCAAATGACGCCGTTGAGCTCTTTGGCTACCCCTGCCGGGACCGCACCCCCGGCCTCACGCGGGCAGCGCCCCGTGCCCTTGCTGCCTGGCCGTTGCCGCGGTCCCGATAGTCAGGCGCGGCAAGCAGCCGCTCGGCGACGATGGTCGCGTCACGCAGTCGCGACGATATCGCCTCGGAGTAGCGCCGGCCAAACCGGGACTCCGGCTGCGCTTCGACCTCGCCCGCCGCGTCAAGCAGTACCCGGCTGGTGATGACCGTCGGCAGCGCGGCATTGTGCCGGTGCACGATCAGCTGGTAGAGCTTCTCCTCGGCCCAAGGGGTTGACGACTGCGAGCCAAAGTCGTCGAGCACAAGCAGCTCTGCGTTCTTGAGGCGCTCGAAGGCCCGGTCGTAGCTCGTCGCGCTGTCCGGGCTGAACGTCCGCCGCAGGTGGTCGAGGAGGTCAGGGACGAACCGGAAGACAACTGGCTGCTTGCGCGCCAGCCGTGCGCTTGCGATCGCCACGGCTAGGTGGGTCTTGCCTGCGCCGGTCGGCCCTGAAAAGTACAGCCACCCGTGGGGGTCAGCGGCGTACGACTGCGCGGCCTTGAAACCCTCGCGCAAGGTCTCCCGCTGCTCAGCGGTCGCTCCCGCGCCGCCGCGCGGGTCAAACCGGTCAAACGTCATCATCTCCCGCAGGCGGGGCTCGATCCCGATGTCCGAGAGGTCGGCGTTCATGGCGCCAGACTTGATCTGGGCCAGGTGCGTGAAGGTGGGGTCCAGGACACGGGAGCGCAGCCACTCAGACATCGCCTCGGGCGCGGTGCGGGTGGTGATCACAGTAGGGAGGCGGCTGTCGAACCGGTAGGCCAGGAGCTGCTGCAGCTTCTCCTCCGCCCACGGCGTCGAGGAGTATGCACCCAGGTCGTCCAGCACCAGCAGCGGCGCAGCGGCCGTAACGGTCATGAGCTCTTCGATCGTCTGCCCACCATCCTGCCTGCCAGCGCG
>CAYWBD010000254.1:0-4121 GCA_964456315.1 uncultured Thermoflexus sp. | reverse complement strand
TGCTGGAGCCGGCCGTGCTGGATCCACCTCAGCCTTGCAAGGCTCCTGTCCACGCCCGCTGCGGCCGGGCGGTACAAAGCGTCACGCGCAGCGTCAGGAAGGGTCGAGGAGTAGCCCGCCCGGCGTGGGAACAGCCCTTCTGGACGGACGACCGACTCCCGCACCCGTAGCAGCTGCTTTACGACCGCCATTACCGGCTGGGCGAACGAGGAACCGGTGTATTGCATCCGTGGTGATGGATTGGCATACCCGCAGTCCCAAGTGACTGCCCGGCCGGTCGGACGGCGCCGCAACAGCGCGTAGCGGAGCAAGGCCAGGCAGGCCGCGGTCGCAATTAAAGCGCCGGACACGGCGAGGGTCTGGGTCATGAACCGCGTCGCTCCGCGTAACTCAGTCTCGACCGCCGCCCGCGGCAGGTCACCCGACACCGCAGCCGCATCGGCCACCCACGTCATCAAGAGCGGCGCGGTGAACGCCGCGACGAAGCACAACACAGCGAGCGCGGCCATGGGCAACAGCATCGACGCCGGCGGCTCGTGGGCCCGCGCCACGTGCTGCGACCTCGGCGCGCCCAGGAACACTATGCCAAGCATCCTTACAAATGCCCCGACCGACAGCGCGCCTATAAGGCCGAGGCACCCGATGACTACGGCCGCGATGGCCGCACTGACCTGCGGGTCACCCGTCCCCGCCAGGCCAGCCCTGAAAATCAGGAACTCTCCCATGAACCCGTTGAGCGGGGGCAGCCCGGATATCGCGATCGCGCCAACTGCGAACAACGCCATCGTCAGCGGCATCTTCTTCGCCACGCCGCCCAGCTCGTCGATGCGCCGGCGCCCCGTGGCATGCTCCACCGCGCCAGCGTTCAGGAAGAGCAGCGACTTGAATATCGCGTGGTTGAATGCGTGGAACACCGCGCCGCCGAAACCCAGCGCCGTCAGCGCCGGCGAGCCGTAGCGGATACCCAGCAGGCCCGCGCCAATCCCGATCGCGATGATCCCGATGTTCTCCACGCTGCTGTAGGCCAGGATGCGCTTGAAATCGTGGTTGGCCAGCGCCGCCAGACCACCCAGTACGCCTGACGCCGCGCCCAGGCCGAGCAGAGACCAGCCCCACCAGGCGGCAGGTTCCCCTCCGGCCAGGGCGAACCGCAGCAAGCCGTATATCCCCACCTTGCTCATCGCACCCGACATGACAGCCGTCACGTGGCTGGGAGCGGCCGGGTACGTTTCTGGCAGCCACACATGCACCGGCATCAGGCCCGCCTTCGTGCCAAACCCCGCCAGCGCCAGCACAAACAGCGCCCCGGCCTTTGCCGCACCGGCGGTCGTACCGTTGGTGGCATCGAAGTCGAGACTCGTCACGCCAGTGCCAGCCAGCACCAGGAAGAACGCCAGGAGGAACGCCGTCCCAATGTGCGACGCGATCAGGTACGTCTTGCTGGCGTTCCGGACCTCCACGGCGCTGTCGTTGAGAGTGACCAGGAAGAACGACGAGAGGGCCATGGCCTCCCAGGCGGCCAGGAAGAGGACTCCGTTCCGGGCGACCACGACGAGCGCCATCGCGCCTGTGAGGACGCCAAACATCGACCACGCGACCGCCGCCTGCCGGGCGTTGGCGCCCCGCATGTACCCGGTCCCGTAGACCGCCGCGGCCCCGCAGACCCCGAACACAATGACCAGGAATACCGCTGAAAGGCTGTCAACGCCAACGTAGAAGCTGCCGAGCGGTACGGCCCACGCCGCCCGGAACGAGACCGTGTCCCCGCTGACCAGGACCCCCACCGCAACAACCAGCCCGATGCAGCACCCAGCCACGATGATCGCCGCGGACACCCGCGCCGCGCGCGCCGGGTTACGCGCCAGCACCAGCCCGGACAACGCCCCGAGACCGATTACGCCCAGTGCGACCAGGAGAAGTGCCATAGGGGACCCATTACACCCAGTGCGACAAGGAGCGCAGCCATGTAGGACCGCCGGCAGGGTCGGCGTTATCACCCCTACGCCGACGGGACGGGACCGGGCCAGGTGCGTGCCCGTCCCCGGCCGGGGGCGGCGGATTGTCACCTCAAGAAGTACCGGCGCACCAGCGTCGAGGAGAGGACAGGATGGAGGCCAACGAAGAGTCAGGTTTATGCCGGGACCGGCCCTTTGTCAAACGGGACGGGGCGCGAAAACCGCGTGAGCCGTGCCATCCAGGACAGGCAGGGGCACGGTGCACCGTGCCCCTGCTGCTACCGGCTTTCAGTGCCCGCCTGTCCCTGCCCCTGCGGGCGCCTTGCCGTTGAACACCTCGGGGTTGTCCGGCCCCTCGGCGATCAGGAAACCTGCCAGCCCGCGCTCGAGTCTCGACAGCGCGTGGTCCACCAGGATGTAGCGTCCCGGGACGTCCAGCTTGAACTCGACGGCCGTGGCGCCGCCGGGCGGCACCAGCGTCGTCTGCACGTCAGTCAGCACCGGGCCGGTGAGGGAGGCCTGGTCGTACACGCGGTCGAAGATCTCGCCGATGATGTGGAACGCAGAGGTGAAGTTCGGCCCGCCGACCCCGTAGTAGATGCGGACCTTCTCGCCAACGTTTGCCTTGAGCGGGTGTTGCGCGGTCAGGGACCCCACCGCACCGTTCAGGACGAAGTACTCGGGCGTCTCGTTGAGCAGCTTCTGAACGTCGAACTCCTGCGGGCCCTTCTTGCCCAGCGCGTCGTGGGTGTAGACCTCGCCCTGCATCACGTAGAACTCCTTGTCTACGACTGGCAGGCCGCCCTCGGGCTCGACCAGGATCAGCCCGTACATGCCGTTGGCGATGTGGTTGGCGACCATCGGCGTGGCGCAGTGGTAGACGTACAGGCCCGGGCTCAAGGCCTTCCAGCTGAAGGAGTTCTCCTGACCAGGCGCCAGCTGGGTCACCGTGGCGCCACCACCCGGGCCGGTAACGGCGTGGAAGTCGACCGAGTGGATGTTCTTGCTGGACGCGCTGTTCTTCATGTGGACATCAACCGAGTCGCCGACCCGCACCCGGAAGAACGGCCCGGGTACGCGGTTGTTGAAAGTCCAGTAGTTGTAGGTGGCGCCGTCGGCCAGGTTGCCGACCACTTCCGCCGCTTCGAGCTCCAGCTTCACCTGCTGCGGGCCGCGCGACCCGATGGGGCCAGGGAGGTCCGTCGGCTGGCGCACGACGCTGACGCCCTGCGCGACCTGCGCCACGGAGCCTGCGCCGACGATCAGCTTGCCTTCCATCCCTACCTGCCTGTGGCCGGGGATGGAGCAGAAGTACGCGAACGTGCCCTCTGCGCTGGCCTTGAATACGGTGGTGGCGGAGGCGCCCTTGGCGGTGACCTGGTCGGCTTTGGCGTTGAAGTCCGGGAACGTGACGTCGTGGATCACGCCGTCGCCATTGATCAGGTTGATCTGCACCGTTGCGCCGATTGCGACCTTTAGCTCCGGGTTGAGCTTGCCGTCTATGTCACCGCCCTTGCCTTTGAACGCCAGTCCCGCGCCGCCGAGGGTCGTCTCCAGCGAGAACGTCACGTCGGGCGTGTAGCCGACTCCGACCTGCCCGCTGGTGTCCGCGGACACTACCCCGGCCCGCGGAGTGGCGGCGATGGCCGCCCGGGGCGTGGGCTGGATGGACGGCGCTGTCGTTGCGACCGGCCCCGCCGCGGTGGGCATGGGAGTCGGTGATGTCGAGCACGCTGCGGCCAGCAGCAGCACGGCCAATCCGGACAACGCCACCACAAAAACAGGGACGCGCCTACTACGCCTACTAAAGGTTGCCTTCATTCGTGGACCCTCCAATAACGACGCAGCGCCGGACACACCCGGCGCTTGTTCCGACCGTATCTACGGACGCGTGGCGGGCCTGTGAAATGTCGCACATACGCGTGAGGGGCGAATGAGGGTTCCGCCCGGACGAAATGTAGTTCGCTGGTACGGTGGGACCCAATACGTGGCGCCGCTAGCAGGCAGGCCGTCCGGGCGCCTGCTGGGTGATCGGGCAGAAACGTGACTACCCCGCGAACCGCCGGTAGAACTCCTGCCCCTGCCGGAACAGGTCGAGGACCTCTTTGCGCTGGGCGTCGGTGTAGAACTTGCCCTTTTTCTGGACCCACACCATCGAGCGGTCTA
>CAYWBD010000253.1:0-1774 GCA_964456315.1 uncultured Thermoflexus sp. | reverse complement strand
CGGGTCTTGCCCACCCCGCCGACCTCAAGGGACGGTGGCGCGCTGGCGTGGCAACGCCGTTCCGCAAAGCCGGCCGACCCTGCCGTTGGACCTAGGCAGCCGCTTTCTTGGGGGCGTCGGCGGCAGCAGGCGCAGGATGGCCGTCGGCGCGAGCCTTGGCGATTTCCATCCAGTCCTTCGGCAGGTCGCGAGAGAAACCGCACTGCAGGCACTTGGCGTACGTGCCGTGGCTGTCGTTTTCTACGTTGACGTCGCCCTGGCAGCGCGGGCAGCTCTTGAAGTAAAGCATCTTGCATTCCTCTCCCGTGCCGGGATTGGAGCCGACGGGAAAACGCGGCCAAGCCTATGCCTGTCCGGCGCTCGCTTTCGCTGTGGCCGTCCCCAGTCCGGCATGCGGGCGCACCCCCAAACGCTGCCATGGACGCCGCTCACTGGCCAAACCGCGGCCCCGACGGGTCCTGGTCAGCCCCGACAGCACCAACCCGGTACGACTCCTGCTACGACTCAGGACGGACGCCGTAGTCGCCCTGCCGGAAGCCGATATACACCCTGTCGCCGCGCACCAGGACCGGCCTGCGGATCAGGCGCGGCTCGTCTGCCATAAGCTGGACCAGCTCAGCGTCGGGGATGCTGCCACGCCGGTCGCGATAAGGCTTCGCGCTGGGGCTGTTCCAGGCAAACATGGCGTCAACGGAGCTACGGGCTGCCAGGCGTCGTATCTCCGCGACAGAGAAGCGGTCCTTGAAGAAATCGCGCTCTTCGACCTCGGCTCCGGCTTGCGAGAGAGCCTCCCTCGCTTTGCGACATGTGCTTCACCTCGCCCAGTGGTAGAAGATGGCTCTGGCGGCCATGTGGCAGGTCCTCCGGTCGCAGCGGTGTGAGACGGCTGGCACATTTGCCGGGCCTCTCACGCTGCGCGAGCATGAAAGATTGTGGGTCGACTACCAGAAGCTACCGAGGTTGCGACGTCCGTGCGGCCGCGCGGGAACCCGGTCGCGCGGCTCACTGGCGCTGTGGGAGCTGCGTGGTCAGAGGGCGCCGACAAGCTCGCCAACCTCAACGCCTACGCCATCGGCCTCTCTGCCGTGTTCACTGGGGTAGGCAGCGGCATCATACCGCTCCTGGTGACGAGCCTCACCGACCGCGGGCGCGTCCACTTCCTCTGGATGGACCTGGACAAGAACGGCGCCATCGCCACCATCTCGCTGGTCGGCCTGCTGCTCGCGGCGCTGGTCCAGCCCATCGCCGGGGCCCTCAGCGACCGCAGCCGGATCGCGTTCGGGAAGCGCACGTCATTCATGGCGCTTGGGGCAGTCTGCCTGGCGTTCGCAGTGATGAGCCTGGGCTTCGCCAACGGGTTCCTCGCCATGCTCGCGGCAGTGGCTGGCATCCAGGCCTTTGGCAATTTCTTGCAGGGGCCTGCCAACGCGCTCCTGATCGACCATGTCCCGCCGTCCAGGATAGGCGCGGCGGCCGGCGCTCTCAACGCGTTCAAGATCATCGGCGCAGGCGTCTTCGTGGTGTCCGTCCTGCTGCTCATGGACAACTACGATAGTGAGACCGGCCGCGTTTGGCTGTGGCTTTCCCTGCTGCTCGTCACGGTGGCCATGCTTGGCAGCGCCGCGTGGACCATTTCTAGCCTGAGAGCAGGGCGGGGCCGCAAACGACAGGCCGGGCCCGACCTCCCGCGGTCAGCTGATGTCCGCGGCCTTGCCGCGGCGACCCTTCGAGAGCCTCAGGGACCGCGCGAGCCACAGGGACCGCGCGAGCCGCT
>CAYWBD010000252.1:0-1963 GCA_964456315.1 uncultured Thermoflexus sp. | reverse complement strand
CCAGGTCTGCGTCGGTCACCTCGCGCTTGCGGTCTGCCAGGCTCTTGAACGCCGCGAACACGTCGTTCAGCTCGTCCTCGGATAGCGTGTACCCGATCTGCTTCAGCTTGGCGCGCAGTCCGGCGCGCCCTGAGACCTTGGTCAGGACGATGGCCTCGCCGCGCCAGCCCACCTTTTCCGGGTCCATGATCTCGAAGGTCGTGCGCTCCTTCAGGTAGGCGTCCTGGTGGATGCCCGAGGAATGCCTGAACGCGTTCTGGCCGACAACGGCCTTGTTGTACTGGACCGGGAAGTTGAACACGTCTGACACCAGGCGGCTGGTCGGGCCGAGCTCTCTGGTGTTGACGCCGGTCGTGACTTTGTAGTGGTCCTTGCGAGTCTCCAGGCCCATCACGACCTCTTCGATGGAGGCGTTCCCGGCGCGTTCGCCCAGGCCGTTGATGCAGCCCTCTACCTGGCGTGCGCCGGCCTCGACCGCGGCCAGGCTGTTCGCCGCGGCCATGCCGAGGTCGTTGTGGCAGTGCACGGACACCGTGGCCTTGCTGATGTTCGGCACGTTCTCGAAGACGCCCCGGATGAGTGAGCCAAACTCAGTGGGGTTCGAGTAGCCCACCGTGTCCGGGATGTTCACCGTTGTGGCGCCTGCGTCTATGACCGCCTTCAGCATGGCGTACAGGTACTGCCGTTCGGTGCGAGATGCGTCCATGGGCGAGAACTCAACGTCGTCGCAGTGCTTCTTGGCCCGGCGGACGCCCTCGACAGCCATGGTCATGATGGACTCGGGGTCCTTGCGCATCTGGTGCTGGATGTGGATGTCCGAGGACGATAGGAAGACATGGATGCGCGGGCGGGCGGCGTGCTTGACGGCCTCCCAGGCGCGGTCGATGTCCCCGGGGACGGCGCGGGCGAGCGTGGCGATGACCGGCGCGCCCGGGCCGGTGCCGACTTCGGCAGCGATGCGCGACACGGCCTCGAAGTCACCCGGCGACGACGCCGCGAACCCGGCCTCGATGACGTCGACACCGAGCCGGGCGAGCTGCTGCGCGATGAGGAACTTCTCGTCCCCGGTCAGCCCCGCGCCGGCGGACTGCTCGCCGTCACGCAGGGTCGTGTCGAAGATGATTACCCGGTCTTTCGCGCCGCTTTTTGCCGGTGGTGTCATGGAGAGGACTCCTGTCTCATTTCACCCCCTCTCCCCTTGCGGGAGAGGGATGGGGTGAGGGGTCTGGGGCGTAGCGGCGAATTGCATTCGCCCTGTCAACCGTATCCCCGATGGTCCCCGGAGCCTTTGGTCGTCGGACGGGGGCGCATGCGATACGCCCCTACGAGTCAGACACGGGTCAGGTCGTGGCCTCCAGCCAGGGCATCATGTCCCGGAGGCGCTTGCCGACCTCCTCCACGGGGTGCTCCGCGTTCTCCTTGCGAAGCTGCTTGAAGCGGTGCAGGCCCTCTTCGTTCTCGGCGATCCACTCTTTTGCAAACGCCCCGGACTGGATGTCCTTGAGTATCTTCTGCATGTTGGCCTTGACCTTCTCGTCAATGACCTTCGGGCCGCGGGTGTAGTCGCCGTACTCTGCGGTGTCGGAGATGGAGTCACGCATCCAGCCCAGGCCGCCCTGGTAGATCAGGTCCACGATCAGCTTCAGCTCGTGGAGGACCTCGAAATACGCAGACTCGGGCTGGTAGCCTGCTTCGATCAGCACCTCGTAGCCGGTCTTGATCAGCTGCGAAACGCCGCCGCAGAGCACCGCTTGCTCACCGAAGAGGTCCGTCTCGGTCTCCTCCTTGAACGTGGTGTCCAGGATGCCGGCGCGCCCGCCGCCGATGCCCTTGCCGTAGGCCAGCGCGGTCTCTCTGGCCTTCCCGGAGGCGTCCTGGTGCACTGCGACGAGGCACGGCACCCCGAGGCCGCGTTCGTACACGGCACGCACCCGGTGGCCAGGCGCCTTGGGGGCGATCATCA
>CAYWBD010000251.1:0-2298 GCA_964456315.1 uncultured Thermoflexus sp. | reverse complement strand
TGGCACGCTCGCGTTTAAGCTGGCTCCGAAGGGCGAGGTGACAGCTTACCTTGCGGCGGCGAGCCTGACGGTGAACTTTGGCGCGGCATTGGGCCCGCTGCTCGGGGGGCCGTTCGCAGACTTCTTCGCCAGCCGGCATTTCACGATCAACCTGCAGTACACCTCAGCAAACTCTTCTTTTGGGCTGTCGCCGATTGACCTGACAGGGTTTGACTTCCTCTTCGGTATCGCGTTTGCCCTTGGAATACTGACGCTGAGCCAACTCGCCAAGGTCAAGGAAGAGGGGGAGGCGAGCAAAGAGATGGTCATGCATGAGCTCATGGCGTCTGTGCGCCACTCCCGGCCCATGAGCACCGTGCCCGGCAGCAGCATGCTGGCGACGTTTCCGCTGTCGCACATACGCTCCCCGGTCCCCGGTCTGGACGTGGCGATAGGCCTGGCCTCGTACGAGGTCCAGCAGGCGGCCCACGCCGCCACGGTCGCCGCGGTCCGGGGCACCGCAACGACGGCGAGGCTCGTGATTGGCCTCGAGCACGTCATCGCGCGGGCTGTCAAAGAGGGTGAGCACCTCGGCGGACGGGCGATCGACCTGGCGCGGGCGGCGTCGCGCGGCGCCTCGCTGGCAGGCCACGAGCGCAGCGTGGACGTGCGCCACGTCGCTGAAGCGTCGACCGAGGCTGTGCTGCGCAGCCTGGCCAACGCCGGGGAGTTCAACGAGGACCTCGTGCACGCCGTCGCCTACGGGGTTGTGCACGGCTCGATTGACGCGGGCGCAGACGCCGGGGCCGCGACACGGGCAGTTATCGAAGCCGCGCAGCGCGCCGCGGAAAGGTCCGGCGCTGACACGCACGGCGCCGTACTTGCGGCAGCACGCGCCGCGCTTGAAGCGGCATCAGTTGCGAACAGCTACCGCTGCGAAAGCCAGGTCAAGGACGCGGTGTGGGCCCACCCAGTCGCCCGCCACCTGCTGATGAACGGCGCCACCCAGGGCCCTGTCTGAAATAAAGACCCCGCAGCATTCGTCACGCTGCGGGGTCTCAGAGCCGTCCCTGGGTGCGTCAGGCGGCCGTTGGCGCGGCCGCACGCGCTACTTCTTTACGTGCTTCTTGAGGATTTGCGCGACGCGCTCCCCAACTACCTTTTCCTCACCTGCGTTGAGCCCGAACACGTGGAGGAACATCTCGTTGCCGGTATCTCCAGCCATGCGGGTCCAGATAGGCGGGTCGCCCGCCTTAAGCTCGTCCACAAGCTGCTGAATGGTGATGCCGGTGACCTTCGGGTCCAGGCTCACCTTCACCCCAAAGGGCTGCTGGCCGATGATGTTGTCCATTACCGTGGCGGTGACGCCCTTGATGCCCTGAATGGGCCTGGCGATCGTCCTGCTGCGGCCCTCGATTGAGGCGAGGCGGTCCTCGTGGTCCATCGTCCTCCAGCGCTTGACCGCGGCGACGGCGCCCATGATCTCCTGGCGGTCGACCTTCATGGGCCGGCCGATCCCACGTACGCGGCGCGTTTCGTAACCGATGAAGGTCTGCTTTGCCAGGGCGTTGATGGCGTCTTTGGTGCCAAATGCAAAGCCTGTTGACTGCGGCGCGTACATGTACTTCGCTGCGACGCAGGCGATGTCGGCCCCCATCTTGACCGGCTGGCTCAACAGCTCGAGCGGGTAGATCTGTCCGGCCTGGTCCACGAGCACTTTCAGCTTGTGCTTCTTGGCGATCTTGATGGTGCTCTCTAGCGACAGCGCGTTGGCGTCCGGCGACTGCGTGACCATGAAGTAGTGGACCGCGACCGTCTTCGGCCCGATGGCGCGCTCGAGGTCCAGCTCGGTGGTCTTCTCCGCGGACCCGAACTCAACCAGCTTGGCCCCGGCCAGCTGCAGGCAGCGGTCGTACCAGTAGCGCTGCCGCTTCTGGATGAGTATCTCGTCCTTCATGCCGCGGGTGTCCGGCAACTGCTGGATCTTGTCATCGTCCTCACCGGCCATGAACGCAGCAGTGGCGAGCGTCAGCGCCGAGCCGGCCCCCGAGGTGACATAGGCAGCCGGGACTCCGACCATCCTGGCGATGAAGTCGCCCGCCTTTTCTTCCAGTTCCCAGAGAGGGACGTAGGCCTCGTTGGCGCGGTCCATCGCCTCCTGGACTTCCGGCACGGGAGTCGATCCGCCGAGCAGCGTGACGCTGCCAATGGCGTTGATGATCGGCTTTGCGCCGAGCTCCTTGTAAATGTCACCCCACTCCTGAGCGGGCATGGTCTTCTCTCCTTGATGTGGTGTAGCGCTGAGTCGTTGCGGTTTGG
>CAYWBD010000250.1:0-3046 GCA_964456315.1 uncultured Thermoflexus sp. | reverse complement strand
GCCGGGATGCGGATGTCGCCGACGTTCTTGACCCACACGAAGAAGTCGAACAGCGAGTTCGCGTTCGTGTCCACGAACGTGCCCGCGGAGTTGAGCTCCCCGATGCCCTGGACGATGCTGACGTTGGTCTTGATGCGTTCGTCCACGGTGCCGCTGGCCGAGCTGAGCGCACTGGAGCTGCGGGTCACCGCGGGGTAGACGGCGTTGAACACTGCGACCGAGGCGATGACGCCTGCGATCGTGAGCAGCATCGTGACAATTGCTTTGTCGATGGCGCGCCTCCCGGGGTGCCTGACACGCTTTGGCGCTGTCCCCGGGCGGCGCCGCGTGAGCGGTGCGCCAGCGTCGGGGCGGCCTTAGCTGAGGCGGGGTCGGACCGCCTCTGTATCAGACTGCCGGGCCCGTGTTGGAACTGGCGATGAGGGCCGTGTTACCCGCGGATGCCCATGCGGGTAAGCGGCTCTGCTTCATCGTCCAGGAGGATTGCCATCAGCCGGTGGGCGGCGGAGTTGCCGTCACTGCCCAGGACGCCTTCCATCCTGACCATCGCGGCCAGCACGTCCCGGACCGGCAGGGCGCCATCCGGGTCTTCGTCCTGGAGGGCGCAGATAGTCCGCACGACGCCCCTGACCTGCGGTGAGATGCGGCCAGCCATCTCGTAGGTGTCCAGGAGGACCTCGGTGCGGTTGCGGCCCAGGGCCTGCATGGTCACGGAGACCCAGCGCACCAGGGCGGCCATGGTGACGAGGTCAAGCTCGGCAGGCAGCGGCGCGAATGCCACCCCGGGCTGTTTCACCGCCGGCTGGGCCGGCTTGGCGTTGTCTCCGGGCTCGTCCAGCTCGGACTCATCGTCGTCTGAGGACGCCTCCGCCTCAGTCTCTTCTTCATCGCTGGAGTCAGCGGAGTCGCTCGAGTCGCTGGACTCATCGTCGCGGTCTTCTACCACGACATCCTGGGGGTCATCGTCGCGGCCGGATGCCGCGGAAAACTCCTCGGCGTCGAACCCCTCACCCCCGCCCGATATCACGGTGGTCGCCGGGCTGTCATCCATGATGAGCTGGGTGTCGGCGCCGGCGCTGTCCATGGCGAGGACATCGTCCTCGGGCAGGTCGGCCAGGTGGTCTTCGACCAGCGGGTCTTCTGGAAGGATGGGTTCGTCTTCGGCCTTCGAGTCGTCATCTGTGGACGGCTTGTCCCCGCCCTTTGACGAGTCGCTGTCCTTCCCGTCCGTCCCGGAGGCGCCGGCCGGGCCGACGATGGCCTGGTGGGTGGGTTCATCTGCAAGGAGCTCAGCGGCGTTGTTGAACGGGTTCGTTACGTCCAGGATGTGCTCCCGGATATCGAGCAACGTCTGCTGGACCTGGTTCTTGATCAGGTTGAGTTCGTCTTCGACGTTCTTAATCGTCGCCTTTAGACGGACGTCTTCTCCAGCCAACGGTTAAGCCTCGTCTCGCCTGAGCAGCCGCTCGCGGAGCTCCAGCAGCATGGGTATGACAGTTTCTTTCAGGAGCCTCAGCTCTTCCTGGACCGCGGCCAGCTGGGCGTCCAGGCCATCATTTTTACCTTGCACCATGGGAATGGGCTCCGGTCCGGTCACCCGCATCGGGCGGGTACGCTGGCCGAGCAGCGCACTGGCGGCCCGTCCTGGTCGTAGGTGGTCTGCCCTGGGTCACGTCGCAGATGCCAGAAGGGGCGCCCGTGTCATCGAGGCTGCGTTGGTGGGCGCAGCCCGTCCACGAGCGCCCCTGTCTGTGGCCGGGTTGGTTCCTTGCCACGGCCCCCGGGCATTCGCCAGCGGGGCGCAGTGCCCGAGACCGTGGTCGTCGTCGTTCAGCCGGTTACTTCAGGTCCATCACCGCGTCCAGCCGGGGCGGGACGTAGCGCTGCATGACGAGCGAGGCGCCCTTCGGCGGCTTGACCTCGAACGTGAACCTGTCGTTGGTCGTCAGGATGTTGCCGGCAGTCGTGATCCCGTACAGGCCGCGTGTGTCCTCAGACGTGGTGTACACGGTCGTCGCACCGGATGAGGCGATGGCTACCGCGTTGTCCCGGTGCAGGAGCCAGACCGTGACCTCCGCCTTCTCCCCGCGCTCCAGCAGGTTGTCAGCGCTGGCGTTGCCCAGCCAGGCCACCGTCCACGGCACGTCCGCCAGGTACTGCAGGTCATCGTTGTACGAGATGACCGTCTTGTACTCGTTGGTCAACGCCTGGTCAGGGTCGATGCCCGTGTCGTTGACCGTGTACGGGGGCGTGAGGTCCACCGGGTCGCCCTCCGTGGCGTTGGACACGATCATGGACACCTTGAAGATCGTCGCAGTCGTCGTGAGGTTCGCCCGGTAGGCGATCACGCTGCCCCGTGGCTCTATCGAGCTGCGGGCGGCCGCGAGGCCTTCATAGACCGTCTCTTTCGACCGCTCGGTCGCAAAGATGCCTGTCGAGAGGACCGTGAAGGCAAATACGGCTGCGACCACCACGAACGCAATCAGGATGATCGCCGTCTCCAGCCCCGTGATTCCCCTCTGTCCCCGCACGAGGCCTTGATAGTTACTGCGCATCTGCGCGCCCCCTTGTGTCTCCACCCGCGCCTGTCTGCGGGGCCTGTGTAACCACTCACCACGCAGGTCTGGGCCCGAGCCGGGCTGGCCCAGGTGGGCGTCGGTGAATGCCGCTTGCAACAACATTAGGGAGGGGGGTGGGCCGAAAGTATCGTGAACGCCCCAAAACAGTCCCGGAGGCCAGCACACAGGGGCGGGACCACGCCACTTGATTTGCGCCGCGGGCCTGCACGCATGCTCAACACTCAGTGCACCGCAGCGGCATCGTCCTATGCCAATGAAAAGTCCGACTCGTCAGGAAGGTGCTCGGGACTGGGAGCGGCCGCGCCTGGGGAGAAACGAAGTCCCCGGCCGGACACGCCAGAGGCGTCACGTCCGTGCCGGGGACTTCGCTGTTCAGCCGGGGTTACGGTTACTTCAGGTCCATCACCGCGTCCAGCCGGGGCGGGACGTAGCGCTGCATGACGAGCGAGGCGCCCTTCGGCGGCTTG
>CAYWBD010000249.1:0-12978 GCA_964456315.1 uncultured Thermoflexus sp. | reverse complement strand
TCGATTCCACCCGCGCCAAACTCAGGTCTATCCGTGAGCGCCACGATGAAGTAGAGCGCCTGATGTCGCTGCCCGCCAACACGGCCAACCCCGCCACGCTCAAGAGGCTGGGCCGGGAGTACCGCGACCTGCAGCAGCTGGTCAGCCTCTGGGCCAGGCACGAAAAGACCGAGGAGTCGCTGCGCCAGGCCCGGTCAATGATCGACACAGAGACCGACCCAGAGGTCCTCCAGCTTGCGAAGCAGGAGGCGCAAGAGCTCGCTCAGCGCGTTGACGCGCTCGAGGTCGAGATCGCCAGCGCCCTCATCCCCAAGGACGCCACCGCTCAAGCCGACGCGGTTGTAGAGATCAGGGCCGGCGCGGGTGGCGAGGAGGCCGGGCTGTTCGCGGCGCAGCTGCTGCGCATGTACCAACGCTACTCGGAGCGCCAAGGTTGGAAGACTGAGGCCCTGAGCGTCAGCGAAACGGGGATCGGAGGCATAAAAGAGGTCGTCTTCGAGGTCTCCGGCGAGGGCACGTTCGCCCGCCTCAAGCTCGAAAGCGGGGTCCACCGTGTCCAGCGCGTGCCGTCCACCGAATCGTCCGGCCGCATCCATACCTCGACTGCGACGGTTGCTGTCTTGCCGAAGGCAGAAGAGGTTGACATCGACATCAAAGACGGCGACCTCAAGATAGACATCTTCCACTCGTCCGGCGCCGGCGGGCAGAACGTGCAGAAAGTCGCCACCGCTGTTCGCATCACGCACCTCCCCACGGGGATGGTCGTCGCCTGCCAGAACGAACGGTCCCAGCTCCAAAACAAGACCAAGGCGATGGAGGTCTTGCGCGCAAGGCTCTGGGACATGGAGCTCCGCAAGCAGCAGGACGCCATCTCCAAGAACCGTCGCGACCAGGTGGGGACCGGCGACCGCTCGGAAAAGATCAGGACGTACAACTTTCCGCAGAGCCGCGTGACCGACCACCGCATCCTCCACACAAGCCACAACCTGGCCCGGGTGCTGGATGGTGAGATCGACGAGTTCGTCGACGCTCTGCTGCGTGAGGAGCAGGCGCGCAAGCTGGCCGCGGCGACAGTCGGCGCGTGACCCAGCCCGGTGGCCGGAGTCGTCCGCGTGGCGCCGCGGGGTCCGGGCAGACCTACGGCTCGCTTCTTTATGGCATCGCGGCCCGGCTGCGGGCGGCGGGCTGCCCGGAGCCTGGGATCGAAGCGCGCCTGCTCCTCCAGCACACGCAGGGGATTACCACTGAGCGCCTTCTTTCGGCTCTTGGTAAACGGGCCCCGGCAGGCGCCGCGGACGCGGTTGAGCCCCTGGTCGCACGCAGGATTAGACGGGAGCCCCTCCCGTACATCACGGGCAACCGGGAGTTCTATGGCCGCCGGTTCAGCGTGGACTCCCGCGTGCTCGTGCCCCGGCCGGAAACCGAGCTCCTGGTCGAACGGGCGCTGGAGTTTGCATCTGCCTTCGGCCACCCCCGTGGCGACGGGCTCATGATCGCCGACATATGCACCGGCAGCGGCATACTGGCCATCACGCTGGCGCTGGAGATGCCACACGCCGGCATAGTGGCGACCGATATTTCAGCCGACGCTCTAGACGCCGCCCGGGTCAACGCCGAGGCGCTTGGCGCCGCCCGGCGGGTCGAGTGGCTCCTGGGCGACGCCGCCGGGCCCCTGCGAGGTCGTTTCAACATCGTCGTGTCCAACCCGCCCTACGTCCCGACCGCCGCCCTGGACGCGGGGGAGCCGGAGCTTGCATTCGAGCCCCGCATCGCCCTCGACGGCGGGCCGGACGGCCTTGACGTCATTCGCAGGGTCATTCAGGCGCTGCCGCGGGCCCTTGCCGGGTCGCACTCCGTGGCGCTGATCGAGGTGGACCCACGGTCGTCAGGGCCGGCCGCCGCTCTGGCTCGCCGGACCATGCCATCGGCGCGGGTCGAGGTCCTGCCAGACCTCGCGGGGCTTGACCGCTGCATCGAAGTGCGGACCGTGTCCGACAGCTGAGCAAACGCCGACGAAGTGTCAGGCCCCTGCGTTGCAAACCGCTTCTGACCACTCACTCTTGCCCTTACCCGCGGTTGGGGAGGGCATGGGCAGCCTCATGCATCGGTCCGGTGCTTCGGCGCTCTAGCCCAGACGCGACTTGCCCCCGGCAACCCCGGGGGCAAGTCCTGTCACCTGTGTGATTGGGTCGGTTAGCGCTTCGTGTACTGCGGCGCCTTGCGGGCGCGCTTCAGCCCGTAATGCTTGGACTCTTTGACGCGGGCGTCCCGCGTCAGGAGCCCAGCCTCCCGGAGCGGCTTCCGCAAATTGGGGTCCAACAGCAAAAGAGCACGCGCCAGCCCCAGGCACACTGCGTCCGCCTGGCCCCCGACGCCACCACCGGACGCTTTCGCGATGACGGTGACCTGGCCCTGGAGCTTTGCGACTACGAGGGGCTTCACCGCCTGACCGTGCCACTCGTCGACCGGGAAGGCCTGCTCAACCGGCTTACCGTTCACGGTCACTCCGCCCGCCCCGGTCATGAGCCGGACCCGCGCCGTGGCGGACTTCCGGCGGCCGGTCCCGTAGTAGTAGTGCTGCTGTGTCAAATGGCGCTCCTGCTTAGGTCCTCAGCCCTGCCGGACGCTCCCGGCGGGCTGATGTGGTCATTCCTTCTTTTCGGGCTTCGCGCCGGGGGCACGCGGCCGCCGGGCGGGCCTGTTTTCGGCGTCTGCCGACGCAGCGGGGTTGCTCGCAGCCTTGGTGCTTGCGCGAGCGGGTTTCACAGTGGGCGCAGCGGGTCGGCGGGCCGGCTTTGCGGCGGCCGACCCGGCTGGCTGTTTGCCGGCCGGCGTAGATCCGGCTGCAGCCCGCGCAGGTGGTACGACAGCAACCTCGCCGCGGGCCGCGCTTTCCTTGTCAGTCTTGCGCTTCTCGATCATCCGTTGCGCCCCGACAACCTGCGCCACATGCGGGTGCTCGGGGCCTGCATAAACCTTGAGCCGGGTCAGCAGGCGGTCGCCGAGCTTGTTCTTCGGCAGCATCCCCTTGACAGCGTGCAGGACCACCTTGCGTGGCTGTGCGCTGATCAGGGAGGAGTACGGGACCTCTTTGCGGTGCCCGGGCATCTGGTTGTGGCGCACGTAGACCTTGTCGGCCGCCTTCTTGCCGGTGACCTTGATCTTGGAAGCATTGGTCACCACGACAAAGTCACCCGCCGGGAGGTAGGTGACATAGGTTGGGCGGTGCTTACCCATGAGCAGCCACGCCACCCGGGTGGCGAGGCGCCCGAGCGCCTGGTCGGCGGCGTCTACAACCTGCCAGGCAGGGACCAAGTCCGACTCGGACGGACTGTACGGTTTGAGCTTCGCAACCATTCTCTTTACCTTCAGATCAAGCAAGCACGAAGAGTTAGTCTAGCACCTGGCTCCCGGTCAGCCCCGCCCGATGGGTGCTGTTTCGCCACCGACTTCGTGGCTGTCAGCTGAGCCGGACAGGCCGCACGGTCCAGCCCCGCCATATTCCACCTTTGTCAGGCACAGCCCCCGGGGACCGAGCGCGGCCATCGAGGGATCCCTGGCAGCCAAGCTGAGCAGCTCACGCAGCGCCTCGGTTGTCATCGCGCCCCGGCCCACTTCGACAAGTTGCGCTGCCATGCGTCGCACCTGTTGGTGCAGGAAAGCGTTGCCCCGCACCGTAAAGACCACTGTGTCGGCGCTACGGACGACCGACGCCTCGTCCACCCGCCGGGTTGTCGTTGCGCCTTTTTCGGTCGCTGGCCCCGCAAATGCTGCAAAGTCGTGAGTGCCGACAAACACGCGGGCCGCCAGGTCCATCGCACGCGCATCCAGGCTGTGTCTCACGTGCGTCTGGGTGCGGCGATGCAGGGCGGGCGGCGCAGGTGCATCGGTCAGGGTGTATTCATACGATCGCGAAAGGGCGCGCCTGCGTGGGTCAAACCCTGGTGAAACCACCTGCGCGCACCGCACCCGCGCGTCGTCTGGCAAATGGTTGTTGAGTGCCCTCCTGATCGTTTCCGTATCCAGGCGTGTCTCAGCCTCGAAGGCCGCAACCTGGCCAAGCGCGTGCACCCCGGCGTCAGTCCTGCTTGCCAGCCGGACTCTGACCGGCCGGCCGAAGATCACCCCCAGCGCAGCCTCAAGCTCACCCTGCACTGTGCGGGCGTTTGCCTGTAGCTGCGACCCGTGAAAGTCAGTGCCGTCGTACTCGACGGTTAGGCCGAAAGTTCTGCTGTCCGGCAACTGGCCCGAGCTTGCAGCGTCCTGAATATGGGCGTGGTCCGACTGTTTCGCAGAGGTGCTTACTCGACAAGCTCCAGCACGGCCATTTCGGCGGCGTCGCCCTTGCGCGGGCCGAGGCGGGTGAGTCGCGTGTAGCCGCCGTTGCGGGCCTTGAACTTGGGGCCGATCTCCGTGAACACCTTGTCGACCACTTCCTGGTCCGTGATGTACGCAGCTGCCTGGCGCCTCTGGTGGAGTGAGCCGCCGCGCCCCAGGGTGATCATTTTCTCAGCTATCGGCTTGATCTCCTTGGCCCGTGGCGCGGTGGTGGTCATGCGGCCGCGACGGAGGAAATCGGTCACGAGGGCGCGGTACAGGGCGCGGCGCTGGGCCATCGGACGCCCGAACTGCCGCCCGGAAACGCTATGCCTCATCGCTGGCCTCCTCATCGCCCAGGGCCGCGGCGGCGTCTGGCTCAGCGTCGGCAGATTTCACGAGGAAGCCCTTGGCCTCCAGCTTTTCGTACAACTCTTCCAGTGATTTCTGGCCGAAGTTGCGGATCTTCAGGAGGTCGCTCTTGGGCATCCTGAGCACTTCGCCGACCCTGTTGATGCCAGCGCGCTTCAGACAGTTCAGGGTGCGTGCAGACAGGCTCAGGGTCTCGACGAGCGTGTTGGATATCACAGGGTCGATCACCGGGCCGGGGCCGGGCGCCTCCAGCGGCTCCTTGTCAAGGGACGAGAAGAGGTAGAACTTCTCAACCAGCTGGTTAGACGCGGCCTGCACCGCTTCCAGTGGCGTGATGGTCCGGTCTGTCCAGACTTCGATAACCAGGCGCTCGAGGTCCGTCCGTTGGCCGATGCGGGTGTTCTCGACGCGGAAGTTCGCTTTGCGGACCGGCGTGAACACGGCGTCGACGGGCAACACGCCGATCGGGAGGCCCTCATCGTGCGTCGCCGGCACATAGCCCGTGCCCTGCTCGATGTTGAACTCAGCGGACAGCCGCGCGCTCGCAGCGTCAAGAGTGGCGAGGTGGTGCTCGGGGTTGACGACCTCGAAGTCGGCCGTGGCCATGACGTCGCCGGCCCTGACCTCGCCCTCGCCGTCAACCTCCACGCGGAGCCGCCCTGGCCGGTCGGCGAGGGACCGCAGGCGCAGGCCCTTGACGTTCATCAGGAACTCTGTGACCTCTTCCCGCATGTGCGGGACGGTCGTGTACTCGTGCTGGACGCCCTCGATCTTCACCCACGTCACTGCCGTCCCCGGCAGCCCGTTCAGCAGGGTGCGGCGGAGGGGGTTGCCAAGGGTGACGCCCCAGCCGCGTGGCAGCGGCTCTGCGACGAACTTGCCGTAGGTGTCAGTTGCTTCAATGACTTTGATGGACAGCTTCGGGACTTCAGGCGTCTGGGGCGGGATCTCTTCCGCCGGGACGACGCCGTACTGGCGCTCTAGCATGGGCGGGTTACCTCTTGGAGTAGAACTCGGTGATCAGTCTGGTGTCCACGGTAGTGTCGATGTCGGCCGGCTCCGGGAGGGCGGTTACCTCACCGGCAGCGCCGTCGGTGCTCAGCCTGAGCCAGCGTGGCACCGTCCGTTTGCCAGCGCCCGCTGCCACGGCCTTGAACAGCTCAGTCTTCTTCGAGCTCTCCCGCCATCCGATCTTGTCCCCTGCTTTCACCGTCAGCGATGGGATGCTCACGTCCCGGCCGTTCAGTGTGAGGTGGCCGTGGGTCACGATCTGCCTGGCCTTAGACCGGGACTCACCGTAACCGAGCCGGAACGCGACGTTGTCCAGGCGGCGCTCCAACAGCTGCATCAGGAGCGCGCCGGTCACGCCCTTGGACTTGCTCGCAAGCTCAAAAGTGTTCCGGAACTGCGCTTCGAGCGTCCCGTAGATGCGGCGGGCCTTCTGCTTCTCTTTGAGGTGCGTCGCATAGTCCGACGGCCTTCGCCTGCGGCCTGTCGTGCCAGTGTGCGGTCCTGGAGCGGACTTGCGCCGGTCAATGGCGCAGCGTGGCGTGAAGCAGCGTTCGCCCTTCAGGAATAGTTTCTGTCCGTGCGCCCGGCACAGGCGGCAGACCGGTCCGGTGTACCTACCCATTGTTCTTCCTGTCCCTCACTAGTTCGTTGAAACTCACTGACCAGAGGGCGCGTGACCCGGCCCTCGATGCAAACCCTGAAACTGCATCTCACTGCTGAAGGTCACACCAAGCCCTCGCAGGGGAGGCGAAGGCCCGTCAGACCCGGCGCTTCTTCGGTGGCCGGCAGCCGTTGTGAGGGGTGGGCGTGACGTCGCGGATGCTGATCACCCTGATCCCCGCGCCTGCCAGCGCCCGGATAGCGGCCTCCCGGCCTGAGCCGGGCCCCTTCACTAGCACGTCGACTGTCCTGAGCCCCTGGTCCATCGCCCGGCGCGCCGCTTCCTCGCCTGCGCGCTGCGCTGCGAACGCGGTCGACTTCCGGGACCCCTTGAACCCAAGGGCCCCGGCGCTGCTCATCGACAGCACGTTGCCCAGCGGGTCCGTAAGCGTCACGAGCGTGTTGTTGAACGACGCGTTCACATACGCGCGCCCCTGTGGGACGAACTTCTTTTCGCGTTTGCGAGTGCGCGGCTTCCTTGGCATTGGGCCTCCCCTGGTCTCTCAGTGGTTTGGAGCGCTGCGATCGGAGCGCCCGCCGTTCGGTCGCCTGGTGTCTTCGCCTTGAATGCGTGGGCCTGGGCGTTAGCCCTGGGCCGGCTAGGCCTTCGCCGGCGTCTTCTTCTTGCCGGCGACGGTCATCCTCCGGCCACCCCTGCGGGTCCGGGCGTTTGTCCTGGTCCGCTGGCCGCGCACAGGGAGGCCGCGCCGGTGACGGACGCCGCGGTAGGCCTGCGTGTCTATCAGGCGGCGGATATTCATCTGGGTCTCGCGGCGCAGGTCACCTTCGATCAGGATCCCGGCACGGTCGATCGCGCTGCGGATGCGTGCCAGGTCCTCCTCGTTCAGGTCGCGCACACGGGGGTTGGCCTCGAGTCCAACCTCACGCACGAGGCGCGCGGAGTTCGACGGACCGATCCCGTACAGGCGGGTAAGCGCCACCTGCAGGCGTTTGTTGTCCGGGATGTTCACACCGGCGATGATTGCCATAGCGCTCCATGATCCCCGGGCGGGCCATAAGCCTCGCCCCCGGCCCCCGACGTCGGAGGCGCGTGCGTTGCGACTATCCCTGGCGCTGCTTGTGCTTCGGCACATCGCAGATGATACGGACCACGCCGTGCCGCCTGATGACCTTGCACTTCGAGCAACGGACCTTTACTGATGCCCGGACTTTCATGTGACCTGCTCCCGGCAGAGCCGCCCCCTTTGGGGCCCGGCTGCCTCGGACTTACTTGAACCTGTAGGTGATGCGGCCCTTGGTGAGGTCGTAGGGCGATAGCTCCACCAGCACGCGGTCCCCCGGCAGGATGCGTATGAAATTAAGCCGGATCTTGCCGGACGCGTGCGCGAGCACCCTGTGGCCGTTCGGCAGGTCCACCCGGAACATCGCGTTCGGGAGGGCCTCGCCGACCAGACCTTCCACTTCAATTGCCTCTTTTTTCGCCATTCAACCTCTGCCCGGGCCCGCCGGGAGGGCTACTGGACCCGGGCCGTCATGCTCTTGACAGCCCGGTGAGTCACGCCACGGTCAGCACCTCGGCGCCTGCCTCTGTGATGGCCACCGTGTGTTCAAAATGCGCCGACAGCTTCCCGTCAGCAGTCACCACTGTCCACCCGTCCCCGAGGAGGCGGGTCTCCCAGCCCCCCAAGTTCACCATGGGCTCGATAGCCAGCGCCATCCCCACTTGGAGAAGCGGGCCCTGGGCTGCCGGCCCGAAGTTCGGGACCTGCGGCGGCTCGTGCATTTTCCGCCCGATGCCGTGGCCCACGTACTCCCTGACTAGTTCATACCCTCTGGCTCGCACGTGGCCTTCCACGGCCGCCGATATGTCACCGATCCTGGAGCCCGCAGTCGCAGCCTCAATCCCTTTTGCCAGCGCCTCCCGGGTAGTCCGCACCAGCGCTGCAAGCTGCTCTGTCGAGGTCCCTGCCACCGCCGACACTGCGTGGTCGCCGTGGAACCCGTCCACGATGGCCCCGGCGTCAATCTTCACGAGGTCCCCGTCCCTGATCACCCGGTCGCCCGGGATGCCGTGGACGATCTCCTCGTTGACTGACGTGCAGATCACCGCCGGGAACCCGTGGTAACCGAGGAACGACGGCTTGGCCCCCAGGGCTTTTAGCTCCCGCCGCGCGACCCTGTCGAGCTCTCCGGTCGTGACCCCCGGCGCCAGCGCGCCAAGCACCGCTTTCATCGTGAGCGCGACAACGCGCCCGGCAGCGCGCATGGCGTCAAGCTCCCTGGCCGACTTAATCGTCGCTCCGGGGACTGCTGACGGCCCTGCGACCAGACCGGGCGAGTTTCTCGCGTTCATTTGAACCGCAACCTTGGGATTATATCCATGAGCAGGCGCCCTGTGCCACACGCGGGCCCGGCCCCGAAGCCGAGGCCAGAATAAGCGGGGACGCCGCGTATTGGCGGCGACCTTTCACTTTACAGCCGCCAGCAGCCGCGCGTTCACCGCGTCCGGCGTGCCGACGGCGTCGATCTCCCGCACCAGCTTGCGCTCGCGGTAGTAGTCGAGCACCGGGGCTGTGCTCTGATCGTAAACCCGGAGCCGGTTACGCACTGCTTCTGGCTTGTCATCTTCCCGGTGGACCAGGCGGCCACCGCACTTGTCGCACTCGCCCGCAACTTTCGGAGGGGCCGTGTTGAGGTTGTACGGGGTCTGGCAGCTCGCGCAGGTAGCGCGGCCTGAAAGCCGGGTGACCAGCTCTTCGTTCGCGACCTTGAAGTAGACCGCGACATCGAGCCCGCGGCCCAGCTCCGTAAACATCTTGTCAAGCGCCACGGCCTGGGCGACTGTGCGCGGAAAGCCGTCCAGGATGATCCCGCCCGGGCCCGTGAAGCGCGCGCGGATCATCCCGATCACAACTGCATCAGGCACCAACTCGCCCCGGTCCATGTAGGACTTGGCGGCAAGCCCCAGATCGCTGCCTGCGGCGACCTCGGCCCTGAGCATGTCCCCGGTGGCAACGTGCGGCAACTGCAGGGCCCCCGCCAGCCTTGCGGCCTGGGTGCCCTTCCCGGCCCCCGGCGGGCCAAGCAGCACTACCCGCATCTTGAATTGGGCGCCTGTGTGTTGGTTTGTTGTGGCGTTGCTGGGCAAAGCGGGTGGATAGGCACGGCGGCGCGCTTAGAGCGCGGCTTCGCCCTGCTACTTGATGAAGCCCTCGTAGTTGCGCATCAACAGTTGCGCCTCGAGCTGGCGCATCGTGTCCAGCGCCACGCCGACCATGATCAGCAGGCTCGTGGCGCTGATGATGGTGGTGGCGGCTTCAAGGTTTGTCGCCTTGCCGGAGATCCACGGCACGATCGCGATAAGCCCCAGGAAGATTGCGCCTGCCCAGGTGATGCGTATGACTACCCGCGTCAGGTAATCGTGTGTTGGCTTGCCCGGTCTTATCCCGGGGACGAACCCGCCGTTTTTCTGCAGGTTTTCGGCCAGGCTCTGCTGGTTGAACACGATCAGCGTGTAGAAGAACGTGAATATCACCACCAGGAAGAACGCCAGTATCCAGTAGGCGTTGCCTGTCGGGCCCAGGGTGGTGGCGAAGAAGTCTGCGGTGCGCGCGCCGAAGCTGTCCGACCCCGGGTTCAAGAAATATGTCGCGACCGTAGAGGGCAGGATAAGTATCGAGAACGCAAAGATGAGCGGGATCATGCCCGCCGAGTTCACTCGCAGCGGGATATGGGTGGAGCCTGACTGCCGGTACATCCTCCCGCCTCGGTACACCGACCGCCCGTACTGGACAGGCACCCGCCTTTGCGCTTCAGCGAAGAACACGATGAGGTAGATGATCAGCAATCCGATCAGCACAAGTGTGGCAACCTGGAACGTCTGGTCTCGCAAGAGCCAAAGCTGGCCTACGGTGTCGGGGAAACGGGCCACAATGCCGCCGAAGATGATCAGCGAAATGCCGTTCCCTATGCCTTTTTCAGTTATCAGTTCACCCATCCACACCAGGACCATCGTCCCCGCCGTCATGGTGATCAGGATGGCCAGCGTGTTCACGAAGTTGCCGCTGAACCCGAACCCTGCGAGGGCGGTGTCACCGGTCCCAAACGCGCCTGTGAACAGGTTCAGCTGCCCGTAGGCCTGCAAGAAGGCGATTGGGACGGTCAGGTAGTGCGTGAACTGGTTGATGCGCTGACGGCCGAACTCGCCCTCCTGAGTCAGGGCCTTGAGTTGCGGCACCACCGGTGTCAGGACCTGGATGATGATGGACGCGGTGATGTACGGGTAGACGCCGAGAGCGACGATGCTCAGGTTCCGCAGAGCGCCACCGCTGAAGAGGTCCAGGAACCCCAGCACGGGGTTGGCGTCAAATGCCGCCTTGAGCGCTTCCCGGTCCACTCCGGGCACCGGCACGTGGGCCATGAACCGGAAGATGACCAGGATGCCCAGCGTGAACAGGATGCGGTACCGGAGGTCCGGTATGCGCATGGCGTCGATGACGGCCTGAAGCAGAGCAGGCCGGTTGCTCTCTGCGCGCTGCGTCGGCGAACCGGTCGTCACGTCTTGGCCTTTTTCTCTTTCTTGGACGCTGGCTTGGCCTTATCAGGCGAGGCCGGGGCGGCCGGCTCTTCCCGGGGCGCTTCCAGCAGAGTGACCGAGCCGCCGGCGGCCTCGATCTTGACGCGGGCGGACTTGCTGACCGCATGCGCCGTTACCTTGAGCGCCTTGCCAATGTCGCCGTCGCCAAGGACTTTGACCCTGGCGTCCCACTCTTTGACGATCCCGGACGAACGCAGCGTCGCGGGCGAGACTTCTGCTCCAGCCTCAAACACGCCCAGCCGGTCCAGGTTCACAGCGATGAACGGGACGCGGGACGGCGGCGTGAAGCCGCGCAGGTACGGGAGCCGCTTGACCAGAGGCAGCTGGCCACCTTCGAACTGCGGGCGCACGGAGCCGCGCTTTTTCTGGCCCTTGTGCCCACGGCCCGAGTAGGAGCCCTGGCCCGCTGAGTCTCCGCGGCCGCGCCTCCGGGGCCCCCTGCGGGACCCGGTCGCGGGCTTCAGTTCATGTAGTCCTGGCATATGTTTCCTGTCTGCGGTCTGTCGCAGTCCTGGCTTCGCACCGTCTCAACAGGCGGGCGAACCGCCAGCGGTTCTGACCTCTGAAAGTCTGTCCCCTGCTGGCCCAGTCGCCGCCGGCTGGATAAGGTCCCCTGCACGGCGACTGCGTTGTCCGGGACGGGTGACCTTATTCGGCCTCTTCGACTCTGACCAGGTGTTTGACTGTCGCGATCATCCCTCGGATGGCCGGGTTGTCCGCCTGTGCCACGTGGTCGCTGATCTTCCGCAGCCCCAGTGCGCGCAGCGTAGCCCGCTGCGCTGGCAGCGTGCTTGCCGAACTCCGCACCTGTGTGATGTGCAACTCTTTTGCCATAGCCCTCAGTCCTTCGGTCGAATAGGTGTTCAGGAGAGTCTGCCGCCCGGCCCGCGTCAGGCGACAGCCGCCCGCGCGGTAGACGCAGGCCCTGTCAAACGCCGGTCGCGACCCGGCCGAGCCTGGTGTTGATCGTCGCCCGTGTGTCCTTGAGCATTTCCAGCGCCACAAGTGTCGCTTTCACCAGGTTGATCGTGTTGCGCGACCCGTGGGCCTTGGAAAGGATATCCCTTACCCCAACCGCCTCCAGCACCGCTCGCACGCCGCCGCCGGCCTTGATGCCGGTCCCCGGGGAGGCGGGGCGCAGCATGACGCGGCAGGCCCCGAACTTCGCGGTGACCTCGTGCGGGATCGTCGTGCCGTTCAGGTGGACCATGAGCATGTGCTTGCGGGCCGCGGCCGTGCCTTTCCGGACCGCGTCCGGCACCGCGCCGGACTTGCCAAGGCTGGCGCCCACGTGCCCGGCGCCGTCACCGACGACCACCATGGCATTGAACGTGAGGTGACGCCCGCCTTTGACGACCTTCGCGACGCGACGGATCTGCACGACGCGCTCGATCAGCCCGGAATCCGCCGACTCATCGCGCCGCGGCCTGGCGCGGTCCCTGTCGGGGCGGTCAGACCGCTCCCCGGGGCCGCCCGGTCCTCGCCGGCCCACGGGGCCGCTGGAACGTCCCCGTCCGCCACCGGGGCGTGTAGGGCGCGGTGCCTGTGTTCCGGTCGTCGGTGCCTGTTCATTCGTCGTCATTGTTAGAAGCCCAGCCCTCCAGAGCGCGCCGCGTCGGCGAGCGCCTTGACTCGGCCGTGGTACCTGTACCCGCCGCGGTCAAAAACGACCAGTTTCACGCCGGCCGCAGTGGCGCGCAGCGCGATCGCCGCGCCGACCGCGGCGGCCTCGGCGGTCTTGCCTTTGGCGTCGCCGGCTGTCTTCCCGCGCAAGTCAGGCTCATTGGACGACGCAGCTGCGACGGTCTGCCCTTTGCTGTCGTCAATCACCTGTGCGTAGATGTGGTTGCTGGACCGGAACACGGCCAGCCGGGGCCGGGCTGTCGCGCCGGTGACCTTCACCCGTACGCGCCGGTGCCGCATCGGTCGCGGCCTTCTGTCGAACTTGTTAGCGCCCATCTTCTATCAGTCCTCGGGACGGCCTTAAGCGGCTGTCGCGCCAGGGCCCGTCTTGCCAGCTTTGCGTCGGATGACTTCTTTTTCGTACTTGATGCCCTTGC
>CAYWBD010000248.1:0-10279 GCA_964456315.1 uncultured Thermoflexus sp. | reverse complement strand
TGATGTCCTTCACCCCGGCGACCTTCCGCCAGTGGGCCGGTAGGGCTTCCAGGACTGCCTTGTCGTCCTTCACCCAGGACACCATCCGGTAGGGCCCTGTGCCGGTGAAGTCCGCCTTCATGGCGTCCGCGCCGAGCTTGTCAAAGACCTTCTTCGAGTGCATGCCGATGGACTGGTAGTAAGGCGTCAGGTAGTGGCGGATGGCGTGGGCCTGCCACGTGTTGATGTTCATCCGCACCGTGTACGGCGCAAGCACTTCGACGCTCTTGAGCATGGTCCGCCACTCACCGGCCTGGTCGTTGGTGGACTTCGGGTTGGTCGTCGGGTTGGCGTTCTGGAACGTCCACGCCACATCCTCGGCGGTCAGCTCGCCGTAGCCGTTGTGGAACTGCACGCCCTTCTGGAGCTCAATGTCCAGGGTTGAAGTGTCCGGGGCCAGGGTCCACTTCAGGCCGACGCGCGGGATGACGTTGCCGTCCTTGTCCGTGAAGAACAGGTTCTCGGTCACGCCCATGCGGAACTTCTCGTTCTCGCAGCCCGGGATGCAGGCCTCCGGGATGCCGACCGGCACGCCTACGTCCACCCTGGCGATGACCAGGCTGCCCGAAGGCCCGGCGGGCTTCGTCGGCACGGCGGTCGCGGTCGGCTGCGCGGCCACGGTAGGAGCGGTCGTGGCGACCGGCGCCAGCGTGGGTTGCACGGCAGGCTGCGTCGGCACCGGCGTGGCTTCATCGCCCCCACATGCGACTGCGATCAGCGCGATCGCACCTGTGAGCAGCGCTGCCAGCTTCAGCAGGCGCCCGTTATTCGGGTGGCGGACCATGTGTTTCCCCCTCTATGACCAACGGCGCTGACGCCAGACAAACCCGTCCGTGCCACGGCCAACTCGTGGCGGAAAAGTACACCCGCGGCGATGCCAGTGTCAAACTTTCGCCAGGCTGCGCCTCCCCCCGCTGGGAGAGGTCCAGGGTGAAGTTCGCGCACTCCGTTCGTGCTGAGCCTTGGGAGAGGTCCAGGTGGACGACCGCGCTGTCCGTGCGTGCTGAGGCTGTCGAAGCACGAACAAATGCGCCACCCGGCAAGCGGCCCTCGCCGCTAGACGGGCTCAGTGCGGGCAGTGCGAGGTGTGCAGGCAGCGGCTACTTCCCCGCCTTCAGGACCTCGAGCAGCCGGTCGGCGATGATCTTCTCCTCGCCGTCCTGCACGTTGACCATCACCAGGTGTATCTCATCGCCGTAACCGCCCACGCCGATGTAGATGGGCGGGTCCTTTTCAAGCAGCCGCCTGGAGACCTCGGCAGATGACGGGCCCTTCCAGCTCTTCTCGAAGTAGATCACCGGCTGCGGGCCCTGGCGCTTCTCGCTGAACGGCTCAATCACGACGCGCAGGCCCGGGATGCCCTGCAGGCGCCCGTGGAGGTACTCCGCTTTCGACTGCCAGCTCGCTATCAGGGCCTGTTCGTCAGACTCCAGGAACATGTCGAGAGCGGCGACCATCCCCACCAGCTCTTCTTTCGACACCTTCATGCCGCGCCCGATGCCTGCGCGCGGGCTGTTCAAGTTGAGGTTGTTCTCCATGGCGGCCTCGATGAGGTCCTTGCGCCCGGCCAGCAGGCCCGCGCCCTGCGGCCCGCCGATGCCCTTCCCGCCTGAGAACATAACCAGGTCAGCGCCCTCTTTCACGAACCGCGTGAGGTTGGCCATCGGGGGCACCTCCGCGGCCGCGTCAACGATCACCGGCACACCGTGCTTGTGTCCGATGGCGGCGAGCTCGGCAACGGAGAGGCCGCGCTTGATGAACGGGCTGAACGTCGTGGCGATGCAGGCGGTCTTATCGGTGATGGCAGCCTCCAGCTGCCAGGCCTTCGCGCCGCCGAGCATGCCCCACTCGACGATGCGCGCGCCGGGCAGCTCAAAGGCCATGTCGTAGCGGTTGCGCTCGCCTTTGAACATGAGCACTTCATTGCGCATCCCTTCGGAGTGAGGCAGGCGCTCCACTTTGGCGGGGTCCTTGCCGGTCATGCAGGCCGCCACCGAGATGGTCTGCGCGGCAGAGCAGCCGTTGGTGACCATGCCGGCCTCGGTCCCGCAGGCGCGGGCCACGACTTCTCCTGCCTTGATGTTGAGCTGGACCATGTCCACAAAGCAGGTCGAGGCGTCTGCCATCGCCCGCATGACCTCGGGCCGCATCAGCGAGCCCCCGAGCGCGGTCACCCACGACTGCGCGTTGATGGCAGGCTTGATACCGAGCCTGGCGTACATTTCCGGGACTCTTTTGGGGGCCATTGTTCTCTCCAGTGCTTGTCCTGACCAGACAGCGTGCCTCAGCGCGCTGCGGGCTTGAGTATCTTGAGGAGCCTGTCGTTCATTCCCTCTCCCCTTGCGGGAGACGGGTGCCCACCGGAGGTGGGCGCGGGTGAGGGGTCAAATAGGAGCTATATTCCGGAGAGGGGACACTAGCGCGCTGCTGGCTTGAGTATCTTGAGGAGCCTGTCGGCGATCACCCGTTCTTCGCCCCGCTGGACGTTTACGAGCACCACGTTGACCTCGTCACCGTAGCCCCCTGCGCCGACGTGGACTGGCGGGTCGCCCTCTCGCATCAGCCGCTGGACCTCAGCCCAGCCTGTTCCTTTCCAGGACGGCTCAAACCAGATGACGGCCTGGGGGCCCTGGAAGTTCTCGCCCTCCTCGACTGTCGCCCGGAGACCCGGGATGCCCTGCAGCTTGCCAACTATGTGCTTCGCCTGATTGCGCCAGCCCTCCCAGACCGCGGCGTGGTCGGTCTCCAGGAACAGCTCTATCGCAGTCACGAGCCCGACGATTGTCTCCTTGGAGACCTTGGCCGGCCTGGCGATGCCGGCGCGGGGCCCGCCTGTGGTGTAGTTCTTGGCTGCCGCTGCGATTAGGTCCTTGCGCCCGGCGAGCAGCCCTGAGTTCTGCGGGCCGTTGATGCCCTTGCCGCCCGAATAGGTGACCATGTCGGCGCCCAGCTTCATTGGCAGCGTCAGGTTTTCTATGGGCGGCACCTCGGCGGAGGCGTCCACGATGACGGGCACCCCGCGCTTGTGCGCGATCTCGACGACCTGCTTTAGCGGCATGACCCGGTTCATGCCGGGGCCGAAGAGGTAAGCGATCGCGGCGGTGTTGTCGCCGATGGCTCCCTCCAGGTGGTAAGGCCGGGCGCCGCCAGGCATGCCCACGTCAACAAGCTCCGCGCCGGCCTGCTCGAACGCCTTGTCGTAGTGGTTGCGCTGGGCCTTGAACATCAGGATCTCGTTCTTCATGCCCGTGGTGTCCGGGAGGCGCTCGATCTTGGCGTCATCCGTCCCGGTGAGCACCGCCGCGGCCATGAGCATGTTGCCTGCGGATGCGCCCGCGCACACCATCCCGGCCTCTGCGCCGCAGGCGCGCGCCACGACCTTGCCACCGGCCTCCAGAAGCTGGTCCATGATGACGAAGTGCTGACCGGCCTCTTCCATGGCCCGGAACACCTCGGGCCGCATCAGCGAGCCCCCGAGGGCGGTAAGCCAGCTCTGGGCGTTGATGACTTTCTTCACGCCAAGGCGGTCGTAGATGTCGGGACCAGATGTTTTCGTTGTCACGTCGCGATCAGCCTCCGGTGGCGCAAGTGTTAGCAACGCGCCGCCATGTGCCGCAGGCGCGCCAATCCACGATGTTACTGCGGGCTGGTGTTAAAGGCTCGGCCAAACCCGACTGCCCAGCGGCACGGCCTGGCGCACGGACTAGGCAAGCTGACGGAGCCTGGGGTCAAGCCGGTCCCGGAGCCAGTCGCCCAGGAAGTTCAGGGCCAGGACCACGATAAGGATGACGAGCCCCGGTATCACGACCAGCCACCACGCCGTCGCCACGTACTCCCTGCCCTCAGCCACCATCAGGCCCCAGGCCGGCGTCGGCGGAGGGATGCCGGCGCCAAGGAAACTCAAGGAAGCCTCGGTGAGCACAAGGCCGCCCGTCGAAAGGGTGGCAATGACAATCGAGGTGTTGATGACCCCCGGGACCAGGTGCTTGAACATCACTTTGATGTGAGACGAGCCGACGATCCTGGCGTACTGCACGTATTCCTTTTCACGCAACACCAGCACTTCGGCCCGGATGTTCTTCACGAAGTTGCTCCAGGTCAGGAGCGCGAGAAGTAGCATGATGAGCGTCGCGCGCCCTCCCGGGAAGTCCCACTCCCGCTTGTTGTAAACAATAACCACGACCAGCGCGATGAGCAGGAACGGGAGCGCGTTCCAGACGTCAACGGTGCGCTGGATGACCTCATCGGTCCAACCGCCGAAGTACCCCGATACGACCCCGAGCGAAAGGCCGACGATGAGCCCGGTCGACACCGCGATCGCCATGACCGTCAGCGAAATGCGGGCGCCGAAGACGAGCCTGCTGAATACGTCCCGCCCCACGTGGTCTGCGCCCAGGAAATAGCGCTTCGCGACGTTGCGGTGCGCTTCTTCCTCATACCACCCAGGGTTCCAGAACCCGGGTGCGTTGCGCGCCGAAAGGTTTTGCTTCTTGGGCTCGTACGGCGCGACCGCGGGAGCGAATATGGCGGCGAAGATAAGCAGCAAGAGTATGACGACCGAGATGACCGGATAGCGGCTGAACAACCGCCAGGTGCGTCCCAAGATGCCCCTGGGCGGGTGTGCCGCGCCGGGCGCCGCCGCCTGGCCGCCAGCGGCCCTGGCTGTTGCCTGACGCGCTGCCATGACTACCGCACGTACCTGATGCGTGGGTCCACGATCGCGTAAAGCACATCCAGCAAGTAGCTAACAATTACAAACAACACTGCGAATATCAGGACCGCACCAGTAATCATCGGGTAGTCGACGTTGAATACAGCTGTTGTCGCAAGTTGGCCAATCCCGGGCCATGCGAACACGGTCTCAACTATCGTCGCCCCGCTCAGGAACCCGGCTAGCAGCAGGCCTGAGTAGGTCAACGGCGAGATGATCGCGTTCCGTAGCCCATGTTTCCAGACGACTGTCCAGCTGCTGACGCCCTTTGCGCGCGCCAGTTTGACGTACTCGGAGTCCAGTACGTCGAGCAGCGACGACCGCGTCAGGCGCAGGTACGGCGCGGCGGACGTGAACCCGAGGGTGAAAATAGGCAGGACGTAGTACTTCCAGTTGCCAGGAAAACTTGACCCCGTGGGGCCACGGCCAAACGAAGGGAGCCAGCCTAGGGTCACTGCAAACAGCAGTATCAACATGATGCCGATCCAGAAGGTCGGCACCGACTGGCCTATGCCCGCGACGAACCGGCCGATGTAGTCGAACACCGACCCCCGCTTTACCGCGGATAGCACCCCGAGCGGCACGCCGATCAGGGTCGCCACGAACCAGGCGCCGACCGAGAGCTGTACCGTGGCGCCGACCCGCTGGCGGACCAGCTTGCCCACCGACAGTTCGGCGATAACCGTGTTGCCCAGGTCGCCCTTCGCCGCCCGCCCGAGCCACACCAGGTACTGCACCACCAGCGGCTTGTCGAGGCCAAGCTTCTGCTTCATGGCCTCCATGGTCTGGGCGGTCATTGCGTAGCCGCCGGGCTTAACGAACAGGAGGAGCGGGTCGCCAGCCGCTCTCGACAGCGCAAAAACGAACGCCGTCGCCGCGATCAAAGAGAGCACGCCCAGCAAGGCTCGACGGACCAGGAATCGTGCCACTGCTCTTCCATCTCCGGCGCACGCTGTGCGCTGAATGACTCAGAGGCGGTATGCCGGGGAACTTCACCCGCCGGCGAAGCGGTACGTCAGGTCGCTGATACCGGGCCTCTCCCCGGACGCCGACGCCGTTCGCCAGCGCCCCGGGGAGAGGCCCAATTGTCTTTCAGAAGTGCCTTCGCCGGTGCGTTACCGTGCAGGCACTGCCGCTTGCAGCTCGGTCCAAGGAGTGATGATGGTCGGTCTCATCGGCCAATCCTTCACCGAGTTGGGGTTCACTGTCAGGGTCTGGGGCTCCGTGATCAGACCAGTGATCAAGTTCCACTGGTAGATGTGGTCGAGCACCTGGTTTGACAGTGCGATGCGCTTCTGCAGGTCAGGCTCCTGCGACATCTTCTTGTAGCCGTCGGCGATTTCAGGCGTGCCAAAGCCGCAGCTGAAGCCACCCCAGGTCAGGGAAGACGCCACGAGGCCCTTGGGCAGGTCCCACGGCAGCTGCGCGAACCCGTCGTCGCACTCCGTGAGGAACGGTACGTTGTTCGTCCGGGCGACGATGCCCGGCCGGTAGATCACGTAGGCGTACTTCAGGACATCCGTCTGGATGCCGATGTCGCTCATGAACCCGGCGACCGCGTCACCGACTTCACCGGGCAGGCCAGCGCCGGACCAGATTGGCATCTCAAAGCGCAGCCCGTCCTTGTCGGCCTTCGCCCCGGCGGCGTCCAGCTCAGCGGCTGCCGCTTTCGGGTCGAAGTTGTACTTCCACTTGTCGTTCCAGTTCGGGTTCTTGGTGTCCCAGAACGTCACGTAGTTCGGGTAGCCAAGGCCCGACAGGACACTCTTGTTGATGGCGTCACGGTCGATGGCGATGGAGACCGCGTGCCGCACCATCTTGCCCTGGTCCATGTCGCCGGGGATGCCCGGGCAGCCAATCCAGAGCAGGTTGCGGGTGCAGTTGCCTGTTGACGGCAACTTAGTCCCGTCCACAGCGTTTACCGTCTCCCACTGGTTCCCTGCCCAGAAAATGCCCAGCTGGTGGTCGTTCCCAGCACCGTAGTGCTTGAACCCACGGGCGAGCATGTCCGTGAACGTCTTCGAGTCCAGCTGAGCGGCGTCAACCTCTCCGGTCAGCATCGCCGCGACACGCGTGGACTGCTCAACGAGCTGGACGATCGTCACGGTCTTGAAGGCACCGTTCTTCTTCCAGTGGTTGCCGGTAGCCTCCATCTCGATGCGGTTACCCTGCTCCCACTTGTTCACCTTGTAGGGGCCGGTCGAGATGATGTTGGCCTTGACCCATTCCTTGCCTTTTTCATCGTAGGCGGCCTTGGGCGTCGCCATGTGGCCAACCTGGCCCGACTCGTTCAACGTTGAGTTCGCCCACCTCACGTCAAACGCGAGGAAAGTGAACTTCAAAGTATTTGCGTCGAGAGCCTCGGCCTTGTTCGTGCCGAACGTGGCGCTCAGGTTTGCCGCGCTCCAGCCGATGGACTCCGGGTTGAGGCTCGGGTTCAGCTCGTTGTAGCTCCAGGCCAAGTCAGTGGCCGTGACCTCTCCCCAGTCCTTCTCTTTGAAGTGAAACTTGGCGCCCTTCCTGATTTTAATCGTCACGCTCTTCAGGTCCGGGGCGAGCGTCCACGATTCGGCCAGCTGTAGCGCTTCGCGGTCGGCGGCAGTCCACGTGAAGAGGTCCTCTGCGCAGCCGTAGCTGCGGCATGCCGTCGAGACGCTGCCGGCGCTGTTCAGGCCGAGCCCCGCGTCAATCTGGTTTATCGCGATGGTGAGCGTGCCGGCAGCCGTCTTCGGCCTCGGCGCGGGCTCTATCTTGGCGACCGGCACAGCGGTCGCCGCCGGAGCCGCCGTCGCGGTGGCGACGACGATCTTCTCGACAACTACGGTCTGGACGATTGGCGCGGCCGTCGCCGCCGGCGCGTCGTCCCCCCCGCACGCCGCGAGCACCGCCGTCAATGCGGCGAGGCCTCCGGCTGCCAGGAACCTTCCAAATTTTCGATTCAGATTCATTGCCTGGTCTCCTCCACCTGGATTGCTGTTCTCGGTCACGCCACCAGCACTGGTGCGTCCCCTGGGCCGCTTCCCGGCCCGTGTCAACGCGCGATTTCCGTGCCAACAGGCGATGCTACGCCTGCCTGTGCATCGTGTCTACGCCGGGTACCGCGCAGCAGATTCAACGCCAATAGACGTGACCTCCTGCCGTGGCCCGACGTCGCCTCCACGTCTTCGCGCGCTGCCCGTACACGGTCGCGCGGCAAGGCGTTAAGCCGCGGACTCCGTCAGCCTCCCCCGGGCGAGCTCGTTGGTTGGCTGAATGGGACTCACGCATGTCCGAACACACGGGTGCCAAACTCGCGGGCCGTCCCCTCGAACGCCCATTGCGCGGCGGGGAACCGGCGGGCCAGAGGGTCATTTAGCAGGATTGACTGGTGCAACTCGAGCCGGCTAAAGCGGACCCGCCTCGGGCTGGAGAGGAGCCGCGCCGCCCACGTCATCGCTGCGCTCATGGTGGGGACCTCCCTGTCCGTTGCTAGAAGCGAGGGTCAGACCGATCTCGGTTCAAGGTACCCAGCGAGACGGGAGAGACGTGTTTCGTCGCGATGAACATCTCGTGTCGCAGGTGTTACAGGCCGGCTTCCTGTGAACCGGCCTGACGGCTGCCCCGCACTTGGGACTCCTACCCAACCTGGCTGACCGGGGCGGCGGTGGCAGTCGACCCTAAAACAGCGTCAGGTACTGGTCGATCTCCCAGCTGCTGACGTGGTTGTGGAAGCGGACCCACTCCTTGCGCTTGGCCGACAGGAACTCGCCAGCAAGGTCGGGGCCGAGTGCGCCTTTGACGACGTCGTCTTTCTCGAACTCGTCAAGGGCCTCCTGGAGGGTCTGCGGTATCAGCTGGAGCTTGCGCCGTCGCACCTCTGCAAGGGTCATTTCATACATGTTCTTGCCAGTGAACGGCTCGCCAGGGTCGAGCTTGCGCTCGATGCCGTCCATCCCCGCGGCGATGAACGCGGCCAGCGCAAGGTAGAGGTTCACTCCCCCCGACACGGCCCGGCACTCAAAGCGCCCCGGTTCTGGCGTGCGGAACATGTGGGTGCGGTTATTGTCACCGTAGGAAATGAACGCCGGCGTCCAGGTGAAGCCTGACACCGCGCCGGTGAGGTACTCGCCGACCGAGAGGCGTTTGTAGCAGTTGGCCGTGGGTGCGAAGACCGCGGACATCGCCCGCGCGTGTGCCATCATGCCCGCCAGGAACTGGTAAGCCAGTCGCGACTGGCCCAGGCCTCTCGGGTCCTTGCTGTCCAGGAACACGTTGCGTCCGGACTTGTCCCAGAGTGAGAAGTGGACGTGGCTGCCGCTGCCTGTGAGGTTGGCGAACGGCTTGGGCATGTGCGTGGCGATGGCGCCGTGCCGGGCGGCCACCTGGCTGGTCATCATCTTGAAAAACGTGTAGCGGTCCGCAGTCGTCAGCGCGTCCGAGTACTTCCAGTTCAACTCGAACTGCGCCCTGCCGTCTTCGTGGTCTGCGGCATAGGGCTCCCAACCGAGTTTTTCCATTGCCGAAAGCAGCGTGCGCAAGTAGCCCAGGCTGGCTGAAAGGCCCTTGAAGTCGTAGCAGACCTTGGCCATCCTGTCGGAGCCCGCGGGGTCAAACGGCGTGATCGACCCGTCCGGCTGTCGGGTGACCAGCATGTGCTCGGCTTCAACCCCCACCTTGAGCTGGTACCCCGCCTTTGCGAGGCGTGCGACGGCGCGTTTCAGCACCACGCGGGAGCAGTACGGCCACGGCTCCCCATCAACGTGGATGTCGCAGGCGACTCGTGCGACGCCGTCCTCCCATGGCACGACGGTGTAGCTGTCGAGGTCCGGCATGCCGACCATGTCGTGGCTGTGCGGCCCCTGGCCCATGCCCACGGTGGCCGCGCCTGCGAACCCGGCGCTGCCAGCAAGGAACTGGTCTGCCGCGCTGGCTGGTATGGCCTTGCAGCGGGGGGTCCCGTTGATATCCACCCACTGCGCCAGCAGCAGCGTGATGCCGTCGGCCTTGATCCTGGATTTCAGTTCTCTGGCGTCCATGGCGGCCTCCGACAAGGTTCCACAGTGCTGATTGCGGGTAGCGTCACCCGCCTGCGACTGGCACGAGCGGCCTCGGTGCTGGTCCCGCCCGGCGGCCGGCGGCCACTTAGTGAGACACCGCGGCTGCGGCCTTTTCACCGAGCAGGTCGCCGCTTGCGAACCGCTCTATCGAGAACGGCTTGATTATGTCGGGCGTGCGGCCCGTGGCGATGAGCTCGGCGATGCGGCGACCGGAGACCGGCCCGGCCTTGAAGCCATACGTGCCCCAGCCGACGTCCAGGATGAACCCTTTTACCTGCGGCGTTGTGCCCATGATGGGGCTGTAGTCCGGCGTCATGTCGCACACCCCTGCCCACTGCCGCAGCACCTTAACGCCGGCGATGCTCGGGAGCAACTCCAGGATGTGCGACGCGCTCTGCTCCATGAACGGCAGCGTGGACCTGTTGCTGTAGGAGGCGTAGGGGTCGATCTCTGCGCCGATCATGAGCTCGCCGCGGTCGGTCTGGCTGACGTA
>CAYWBD010000247.1:0-4870 GCA_964456315.1 uncultured Thermoflexus sp. | reverse complement strand
CCGGCTCGCCCGCCGCGTCGGCAGCCGATCGCGCCATCGTGCCGGTCCCATAGATAGTCAGCAGTCCCCTGCCGAGCGCGTCGAAGTTGAGCATGGCTTTGATGCGGGCGCGCCCTCCCTCGGGGAGCGACGCGACGTAGTGCCTGCTGCCGAGCAGGCCGATCTCTTCGGACCCGAAAGCGACTATGCGCACCTCAAACGGCCAGCGCGCCGCCGCGATGTGCTCAGCCATCGCCAGCAGCACCGCCGTCCCCGAGGCGTTGTCGTTTGCGCCCAGGCTTTCGGGCACAGAGTCGTAGTGCCCGCCCAGCACGATCACATCGCCTGCGCCTTCGTTCAGCGTGGCGACGACGTTGCGGCTTGCGCCCCGGAAGGTCGAGACAGCCAGACTGACGGTCACAGGGCCGCTTTGAAGCATCCGGACCAGGGCTTGGCCATCGTCCTGTGAGATGCCGACGACTGGGATGGCGACGTTGTTGCCGAGGTTGCCGCGGAAGAGGCCGGGCTCGTCGTTGATGACGACCAGGCCGACCGCGCCGGCTCGGGCCGCGTTGGCGGCCTTGTCCCCGAACGGAGTGACGCCGCGCTGGGCGAGGGCGATCGCACCGGTCAGCCCTGCTGACGGGATGTCCGCCTGGCCTGCGAGGCCGATGTAGACCAGCGGGCCTGACACTACGCCTTCCGGAGTCCCGGCCATGGCGTACGTCTCGACACTCAATACGGGAGGCGTCAGCACGCTGAGGCCTTGGCTCAGGCCGGGCGGGAGCACGACCTCGAACTCCTGTAGCTCTGCCTTGAACCCCAGGCGCTCGAGCTCGTCAGCGATGTACCTGGCTGCTGCGCCCTCACGGTCTGTCGCCGATGTGCGCGGGCCCAGCTCCTCCGCCAGCACCTCGACGTGTGCCAGCGCGGCCGCCTCCAGGGCCGCCAGAGATGGCGGCTGGGGCGACTCGACGGTGGGCGCAGCAGTCGCAGCCGCAGCCGGGACCGCGGTTGGGGACAGCGCTGGCGCGGGCGTAGCTGAGGGCTGTATTGGGATCGCAATGCCACCGACAGACGCGATGGCGGTGGGAGCCGTAGCCGACTCTGACGTAGCGGTCGGGGCCGGGGCTGGCGTCTCTGTCGCGGTGACTGCGGGCGCGGCTGGAGACGCCACTGCGTCGGACAACACCGGCGCCGGCGTGACCGCAGCCGCAGAGCTGGCCGCGGGGGTCGCGTCGTTTGCAGTGCATGCGGCGGCGAAGAGCGCGCCGGCTGCCAGGAGCGCGGCTGCAGCCGACCGGAGGAGCGCCTTGAAACGCGGTGTTGTCAGTGCGGTTTCCTCGAGATCACTGGTGGCGGGCTGATCAGCGTTTGTTGGGTGATTCCTCGCCGTTCGGCCGTTCGACAGGCTCAGGGCGAACGGGCGAAAGCGCTACGACCGTGAGAACCCCGGCGACGGCGCCAAGGTCGCACCGGACGCCACGTCCCATCCTGGGTCACACAGACAAACGGCAGGCTGGGTGTCGCGGATGCTCCTGATCTTGATGAAGACCACACGATTGCCGGTGCTACACTCCGGCCGATTTCGATCAGCCCACAGCGCAGACGCACTTACGGGCGCATATCGCGTAGCCGGGGGGCGGGTTGCGCACCACGCCAGTCTCGCCCACGCAGTCCCAGACGGAGCCTCCCACATGAAGATTACAGACGTGCGGATGGAGGTCTACCAGTGGCCGATGAAGAAGCCCATCCGCAATGGCCTCTACACGTACACGCACTCGCAGCTGAACCTGGTGTTCGTTGACACCAGCGACGGCGTCACGGGCGTCGGCGCGGCGGGCGGCATACTGGGCACCCCAGAAGCCGGCCCTGCCCTGCTCGGCCACTTCAAGAAAGGGCTGCTGGGACAGGACCCGCTCGACCACGAGCGCCTATGGCACGAGATGTGGCGGCCCAAGCTCGTCGGGCGTCGCGGCATCACGACGCGCGTGATCGCGGGCATAGACATCGCGCTGTGGGACATCAAGGGCAAGGTCGCCAACATGCCTGTGCACAAGCTGCTGGGCGGGTTCACGGACCGGGTGGACACCTACATCGCCGGCGGGTACTACGAGGAGGGCAAGGGCCTCAAGGAGCTCGCCGCCGAAATGGAGGCGAACATGGACCTCGGGGCGCGCGCCGTCAAGATGAAGGTGGGCGGCGCGCCCATCAACGAGGACGTAGAGCGGGTGCGCGTCGTGCGGGAGACCGTCGGCCCGGACATCAAGCTCATGGTCGACGCCAACAATGCCTATCGCCACTACGAGGCCATTCAGTTCGCACGCAAGGTCGAGAAGTACGACCTGTTCTGGTTCGAGGAGCCTGTCGAGCCGGACGACTACGAGGGGCAGGCGGCCATCACGCACGCCACGTCCGTGCCCATCGCCGCCGGGGAGAACGAGTACACGCGCTACGGGTTCAAGGAGCTCATCAACAAGCGCTGCGTGGACATCCTGCAGCCGGACGCGCTGATCACGGGCGGGATCACGGAGTTCATGAAGGTGGCGGCGCTGGCGCAGGCCTCAGACCTGGACATTGCGCCGCACGGGTCGCAGGAGGTGCACATCCACCTGGTCGCTGCCATCCCGAACGGGCTGATCCTGGAGTACTACCGGGACACAACGAACGCGCTGTTCGGCAAGGTGTGGAAAGACCAGCTGCGCATCAAGGACGGCCAGGTGTTCGCGCCTGACCGCCCGGGCATGGGCCTGGACCCCAACCTGGCGGCGCTGAAGAAGTGGCGCGTGGGGTGAAGCCCCCGCGGCGACTTAAGTCATTCTGAGGGTGCCAAGTCCCGAAGTATCCCGTGCCGATCACTCTGCCGACGTTACTCTCAGCCGGTACAGATACTCGGTGCCCCGCTGCGGGTGGACGTACTCGCTGTGGCGCGTGAAGCCGAGCTTCAGGGCCAGCTGCTGGGACGGGACGTTGTCGAGCGCAATTGCGAGTTGGAAATCACGCACGCCGTGGGTCTCGTGCGCCCAGCGGATCAGGCCGGTCGCGGCCTCGTAGGCGTAGCCCTGCCGCCTGAACGCCGGCGCGACGCCATAGCCTAGCTCTACGATGCCTGGGACCTCCGGCTCGAACGGGTGCATCCCCGGCGGCTCATGGAACCCCCCGTTGCCAACGACCAGTCCGTCCTGGCGGCGGACCATGACGCGCATGCCCCACGGCGCCAGCCCCGGCACGGCCCTGGCGCGGGTCACGCGCGCCTGCAGCCACCAGACCGGCCCGGCCGGAACACAACCAGCCGCCAGCGTCAGGTGCTCAGTCGCGGCCGCCTCAACGAGCTGGCCGTCGTACAGCGCCTGCATGAACTCCGCGCTCACAGGGCGGAGTTCCAGGCGTGCTGTGAAGATCGAGTCCGACGCCATGTGCTGTGCTACCTCCCGTCGCGCATGAACTCTGCCACCCGCTCCCCGACCATCATGGCCGTGGCGTTGGTGTTGGCGCGGACGCAGTCGGGGAGTATCGACAGGTCGCAGACGCGCAGGCCGTCGAGGCCACGCACGCGGCCGTACTGGTCTGTCACGGCCATGGGGTCAGAGTCGGGCCCCATCTTGCAAGTGCCTGAGATGTGGTGAGTCGTGCCGACCTCACGCAGCATCCATGCGTCGAGCGCCGAGTCGGACGCCAGCGCATCGTCCGGCGGGGCGATGCGCTCGCCCAGGATGCCCTTGAACGCCGGGTGCTCCGCCAACCTCAGGCACAGGCGCAGCCCCTCTCGGAGCCTGCGCCGGTCGGACTCCTCGGCCAGGTAGTTGTAGTGCAAGGCTGGCTGCACCGCGGGGTCCGGCGACTTGAGACGGACCTCGCCCTTGCTGGCGGCCAGGTTGAGCACGGGCAGCATGCTCAGTCCCAGCGGCGTGCGACCGTCGCCGCCGCGGTCGACGCGCCCGGTTGAAAACGAACTGACGAACAGTTGCATGTCGTTCCGGAGCTTCGACCCGGCCGCGGTGTAACGGAGGATCACCTGGTAGCGGGGCTTGTCCGGGTCCATAGGGTGGCCGGGCTTCGGGCGCCACACGACTCTGGCGTTGGGGTGGTCCCGGAGGTTCTGCCCCACGCCGGGCACGTCTTGCCGCACCGGTACGGCTGCGGCTTTCAGTTGGCCGGCTGGGCCGATGCCGGAGAGCATGAGCAAGTGCGGCGATCCGATGGGGCCCGCGCACAGCACGATTTGCTGACCCTCGACTGTGTACTCGGCGCCGCCGCTGCGGACGACCAGGCCTGTCGCCCGGGGTCCGTCTAAACTGACGCGCTGTACCGTGCAGTCCGCCCTGACCGTGAGGTTCAGCCGAGGCCTGGCAGGGTCCAGGTAGCCCAGGGCGGCGCTCCAGCGGATGCCGTGGACGTTGTTGAGGGGAGTCGGGCCGACGCCTGTGGCGTGAGGGTCGTTGTGGTCGGGGCTGTCCGGGAACCCCGATGCCCGGCAGGCGTCGTAAAACGCGGTCTGCATCGGCAGCCACTCAGACTTCGGGTAGCGGTGAACGGGGATGGGCCCATCCGCGCCGTGAAAATCACCGCGGAAGTCCAGATCATGCTCCAGCTTGCGGAATAGAGGCAGGACCCTGGCGAAGCTCCACTGGTCGTTCCCTGCCGCTGCCCAGGAGTCAAAATCCTCCGGGACGCCTCGCAAGAACACCTGACCATTGACCGCGCTGGAGCCGCCGGTCACCTTGCCTCGCGGCACGCGCATGGGCTGGGCGACCGGGGTGGGCTGGGCCATGAAACCCCAGTCGTGGTCGCTAGGCAGGATGTCTGCGGCGGTAGCCAGGCCGTTCTTGAGCTTGTGTGGCAGAGTCGCGATGTCCGGATAGTCCGGCCCCGCTTCGAGCAACAGCACGGT
>CAYWBD010000246.1:0-2031 GCA_964456315.1 uncultured Thermoflexus sp. | reverse complement strand
TCGACGGCGTTGACCAAGGCCGTCCGCATGGTCTCGGCGTCGAGCTTGTGGAGCTTGCCCTCCGCGGCCAGCTCGCACAGCGTCCCCAGGCCCGTCGCGGCCGCGGCACGCACCCGGGTGTCGGGGTCTTGCCCCACGAGGCGTACGAAGAGCGCGGCGAGAGTGCGGTCTGTGCTATCGGCGAGGCCCGCGATGGCAAGAAGGCGCGCCTCCGGGTCGCGGGCTGCGAGGGCCGCATTGAAAACGACCTCGAACTCCATACCAGGGTCGTCATCGGTCAGGCTTGTCAGACGCCTGAGGAGCTCGCGGACGCGACCAGCGGGCCAGTGTCCCCAGGCCACGGACAGCCGTTGAGCCTCGGCCGTTGATATGCCTGAGAGCTCCCCGAGCGCGCCGAAACTCACTGGCGCGCCCGGGTCTGTCGGTAGCTTGGCTATGAACTCAGAAAGGCCCATCGCCTCCCCAGAGTAACGCCCCCGTCAAACTGGCGGCGTCAGGCGACCGCACCGCCCGGAAATAACCGCCGCTACGTGCGGCCCGCCCAGCACGCAGCGCACCGGCGTCTAGTTGACCTTAGTGGAGGCGGACATGCCTAGCGCGAGGTGCGGCTTAAAATCATTTGTGGGGGAGGGAATGAAGCACAAGAACAAGTACTCCGCCTTCTCCAACTCAACCGTTGCCCAGCCAGACTGGCCTGGCATGATGGCCTGGAAACCTCCCACTTCTTCGAACGGGGGCGGCCCTGCGGGCGCCTGGTCTGGAGGAGCAACCATGGCGGCCAGCGCCTGTTCCACGGTGACGCCCTTAAGCTTGACAACCGCCATCTCGTGCGGTTCTTGACCTGTGTTCACCACCTTGAACGTTACTTTGCCGGTCTTGAGAGTCACAGGTATCCCGGTGACCCTGAAGTCCGCAAGATTAACGGTGACGTCCGCCTCTGGGTCCTTCGGCCTGTCTGAGGGGCCAGCGCCCGCCGTCACCATCTGAGACATGCCCTTTGCGATGTGAGGTACGCCGTCCGCGCCTGCTATGAAACACACTAGCGCATAAGCACCCGGCGCCACGTCCACGACTGCCTCGTTTTGCTTGCCCGGCGCGGTGCCCGAAGGCCCGCCCGCCAAGGTGGCTACCTCGAACAGCCTGAATAGTGCTGCCTCCCCTTCGGTGGCCGCGGCCTGCAAGGCGGACTGGAGGGTGTTCTGGAACTGTTCCTGGGACACCCCGCTATTCAGCTTCAAGAGCTGCATGTGATGAGATTCAGCGCCCGAGTTCTTGAATTGGAAACGGGTGAGGCCTCCCGAAACGGAGGCCGGTCCCGTGAACGAAAAGTCTTTCGCTTCGACTGCGACGATAGGGATGGACGCCCCGCCGCACGCGGCAAAGACGACTGGCAGCGCAACTGCCAGTGTGGCAACGCAGGTGGCCCGGTTGAACTTAAGGTGAAACATAGCCTACCCCCCAAACGTGGACACCAAGTCCGCAAGGCGTGTGAGTGTAGCCCCGGACTTCGAGCGGCGTCAATCGGAGCCGGACCGGTCTCTAGGCGCTAATGACCCGAGAACGCCCGCGCCACCTTGCGGACTGGCGCCCGCCGGGGGCGTCGCCGCCGCACCGGGCGGGCCTCGCTTTTGGAGCGGGACCTCCTTGAGCAGCCAGGTGATGGCCCAGGCCGCGACGATGACCCCCAGTGCGACCAGGAACACGGCCGCGATGGCGTTCGCAAGGGCTGACTTCATCGCCGCGACGGTCTGGTCGTACACCACGCCCGCGGTCGGCCCGAGCGGCGCCAGCCCGTCTCGGAGCGCCTTCTGGCCGCCGGGGCTCACAAGCGCGTTGGGGTTGTGGGCAAGCTCGGAGATGCGCTCGTCCGACAACGTATCCCGGGCCTCATGCGGCACCGCGGCTTCGAACCCGGAGCTGAACTGGGTGACCATGAACGCGCCCAGCAGCGCCAGCCCCAGGCTGCCTCCGACGGAGCGGAAGAACTGCGTCGCCGATGTGGCCACGCCCATGAACCTGAACGGCACCGCG
>CAYWBD010000245.1:0-5956 GCA_964456315.1 uncultured Thermoflexus sp. | reverse complement strand
CACGCGGCGGCCCGGCGCATGCGGGCTGACTGTAGCAGCCTGTGGGCAGGTGCGGCCGTAACTATCGCCGGCCCCGCCGCCCGGTCGCCTGTAGCAACACCGCTCAGTGGCGACCAACCGGCGCAGCATCAGAGGAGGATTCGCCGTAAACTTCCGCCGCAGCCGTCCACCGGTTGCTGGACAGCGGCCCCGCCCACCTGCCAGGCCCCGCTTATTCAGGAGCCCACCGTGCCCGAAATCGACACCACCGAGCTGATCATCGGCGACAAGCCGCAGTTCTTCTTCGACAACGGCATCATCGAAGAGGTTCAGAACGTCACCCGCACGATGCACCGGCCGCGCAAGGTCAACGACAGGCCGCTCATCACCGCCGACCGCCCGTGGGAGCACGTGACCTACTTCACCGGGGTGGACTGGGCGCTGTGGCGGGACACGGGCACAGGCCGCTTCCACTGCCTGTACACAGACATGAAGCTCGACCGCGAGAAGATGGCGCGCGAGGGCGGCACGATCATCGACTGGAGCAACACGCGCCAGCGGCAGCTGTATGCCTACTCCGACGATGGCCTGGCCTGGGTGAAGCCCGCGCTGGGCGTGGTGCGCGAAAACGGCCACGATACGAACATCGTGTACGGCAGTGAGACCTACGGGAATGTCTGGGGCATGTCCGTGTTCCAGGACCCGCTGGAAAAGGACCCGGCCAGACTGTACAAGGGAATTCACGTGACCATGCCACCCGGCGGCAAGGTGGCGTCTGAGCAGCCGGGGGCGCGGGTCCGCCTCGCCTACTCGGCCGACGGCGTCAAGTGGACGCCGAGCCCCGTCGACCCCACATTCGGCAGCCAGGGCGGTCGCATCGGCGACGCCATGTTCCCGTCGTACGACCCGGAGTCCCGCTCCTACATACTCACGACGCGCCACCCCCAGATGGGCCTGGCGCCGCGCGACCGCAACCCGTTTGCCCGCGAGCTTGGCGGGTCGCCAGGCAACGACGCCGTTGTGGGGCCGGCCAACCGTCGGGCCAGGCGCCGTGTGTTCCAGGCCTACAGCACCGACTACCTGCGCTGGAGCGAGCCCCGGCTGGTCCTCGCCCCGGACCCCGACATCGACAACCTGGACGACGCGTTCTACTGCATGATCCCGCACCGCCTCGGGGGCCAGTGGGTGGGGTTCCTCCAGGTCTTCCACATGGTGTCCGACACCCTGGACGTGCAGCTCCTGCACAGCCGCGACGGCCGCAAGTGGGACCGTGTCTTCCCTGGTCAGCCGTGGCTGCAGCTCGGAGGCCCGGGAGCCTGGGACGAGTTCTACATCAGCACCCCGCGCATCCCGGACACCGACGGGCCGGAAATGCTGATCTTCCACGGCGGCGCCAAGAACCACCACGACTGGTGGCAGGTCGGCCTGCAGGAGGGCCTGGACGTGCCGGAGGCTAGCGACTGGTCAAAGGTGGGCATGGGCCTCGGGCTGGCCAAACTTCGGCGCAACGGGTTCGTGTCGCTCGGCGCACACAGAGTCAGAGAGGGCTCCCTGTTGACGCAGCCGTTCGTCTCGCCTGGCGACCGGGTCGTAATCAACGCTGTCTGCAATCCCGGCGGCTACGTCAAAGTGCAGGCTGAGGACGTGAACGCCAACCCGCTGCCGGGGTGCGGGGTTGAGCAGTGCGACGTTTTCTCGGGCGACTCCGTGTCACATGTCGTGACGTGGGACGGGAAACCCACGTTCCCAATGCCCGCGCCCGGCGGCGGCGAGGTCGTCTACCGGACTCGGGTGCCTTATCGCAGACTGCGGTTCATCATGCGGGACGCCGAGATCTACTCGTTCCAGGTCCTGGGGCCGGGCGGCGCGTGAGCCCGGTCCGGGAAACCCGGAGCCTGGGGCTCAGTCGTGACCGCCAGCGCCCTTCCGGCTAAGTAAGGGCCCGCCTGTCAACGCCTACGCCGGAGGTGCGACCTGCCCCGCAAGGACTACCGCTCCGAGGAGTTCACCAAGTTCGTCGCGTTGGGCGAGAGTACGACCGCGGGCGGGTGGTCAACGAGCCGCGAACGCTGCTGGGTGAGCCGGCTGGGAGACATGATCAGTGACCTCCAGGAGAGCCCCGTCAGAGTGTTCAACGCCGGCATCGGCGCCAACGTCATTTCCAGCCGCAGCCCTTGCTACGCAGGCAGCGGCAAGCCCGCGGCCGATGAGCGCCTGGACAGGCACGTCATCGCCGAGCGGCCGGACCTGCTCGTCATCTCCTATGGCCTCAACGACTCCCGTGGCGGCACCCCGCTGCAGTCGTTCTGCGACGAGATGCGGTCACTCGTCCGGCGGGTCCGGGTATCTCTGGACCCAGTGATCGTCCTGCCCGGGCCGTACTTCATGACCGACTACGGCATCGGCACCGCGGCCGGCTTCGGAAAAGGCTCACCGGAGCGTCTCCAGGAGTTCAACGCAGGCATCGCAGGCGTCGCCTCAGACCAGGACTGCCTGTACGTGGACCTGCTGGATGCATGCCGCGGCGCCTCGTGGATGGTCCACTTCGATGGCGTCCATGCCAACGACCTGGGACACCGGGTCATTGCCAACCGCATTTTCGAGGTCCTGTCGCAGAACTGCTCCGCGCTCGCCGCCAGGACTAAGAAGGCCGAGCAGACGTCCCCGCGCTGGCGGGACGAGTCCTCGCTCATGAGCTGAGCTGGCGCGCCGGGTGCTGGCACGAGGCGGCTCAGACCGCGGCGATGTCCGCAGTCGCCCTCACGCTTACATTTCGGACGCTTCTCCTGCCGTCCGGCAGACGCGAACTAACTTTCCAGCGGGCGGTCTCCTGGACCCCACGCCGCGCGGCGGCGTGCTGGCCCGCCCAGTGGTAGCATTCGCCCGGCATTGTTCGGTGCGTTCCCTGCCGCCGTGAGGCGGGGCCGCGCCCAACGGAGGACCCCATGAAACTGAACAAGTACACCCGACTTCTGCCCCTCCTCGCAGGCGCCGGCGCCCTGATCGCCGTGGCCTGCGGCGGCGACGAGCCCGCGGCCACACCGCAGATCGTCGTCCAGACCGTCCTCGTCGAAAAGCCCGTCCAGCAGACGGTCATCGTCGAGAAGCCCGTCCAGCAGACTGTGGTTGTCGAAAAGACCGTGCTGGTCGAGAAAACTGTTGTGGTAGAGAAGCCGGTGGACAGGGTCACCGTCGTGACCGCCACGCCGGTTCAGCCAGCCACTGCGACGCCCGTCCCGGCCGCAAAGCCGGCGCCGGCGTCCAAGCAGAAAGCGGGCGAAATCGTCTGGGCAGGGACGGGATTCGGGCCAGTCGGCGGTGGTTACAACGCCAAGGCCCTCTGCTGCGGCGCCAACACCCTTAGCGTCACCGAGACCCTGTTCAAGACTCTCAAGGCCAACGAGGCGGCGCCGCACCTGGCGCTGTCGTGGGTCATGGCGTCGGACGCCAAGTCGGTGACCGTGAAGCTGCGCACGGGCGTGCAGTTCCACAAGGGCTACGGCGAAATGACCGCAGACGACGTCGTATGGAGCTACAACGACGCCAACCCAAGCACGTCGGTCGCGCACGGTAGCGGCACCCCCAGCATCACAGACAGCGGCGGCTCCTGGGCAGCGCTCCTTGGCGCCAACCCGCTGGAGAAAATTGACGCCTCCACCGTGAAGATCACGTTCGCCAACTTCGACCCGCTCTGGCAGGTGTGGTACTTCGGCTCGGACGGCCTGAGCGCGGGCGTCGTCAGCAAGAAGGCGTTCGAACAGAAGGGCGCCGACTGGAACAACGACAACATGGTGGCGACCGGCCCGTACGAGCTCACGAGCTACGTCCGGGGCGACCGCGTGATCCTGGACGCCACGGCGCAGCACTGGCGGAAACCCGCCGCGGTGAAGAAGATCACCAGCATCCAGGTCCCCGACGAGACGGTCCGGCAGGCGATGCTGCTGACCGGCGAGGCAGACATCGCCAACATCAGCCTCGGGAACATCCCGTCGCAACAGCGCAACGGCTTGACGGCAGTCAGCAACGGCAACGCCCAGATCCACACCATTTGGTTCGCAGGCAACTTGTGGGAAGCAAACCACCCGACGACCAACGCCAAGCTGGACATCGGCACGTACGTCGCTGACCAGCCCTGGCTGGGCAACCCGTACACGCCGAACGACTCCAACAACCCCGCGGGCATGACTGACATGGAGCAGGCGACACTGGTCCGCCAGGCGCTATCGGTGGCGCTGGACCGCGACCTCATCAACCAGAAGGTCGTGAGCGGGCTCGGCTGGCCCTCGTACCTCCCGTACTTCGACTGGCACGCCAAAGAGTGGAACAATAAGTGGAAAGTCGCGTTCGACCCGAAGAAGGCAGGCGACCTCCTGGATAAGGCCGGCTACCCGAAGGCGGCCAATGGCATCAGGTTCACCATGCCGCTCTACGGGTTCGAGTATTCCCGCGCTGTCCCCTCGGGTATCGGCGACGCGGCAGCCGGCATGTGGCAGGACGTCGGTGTAAAAATCGATGTGTTCCACTACGACTACTCGGTCTTCCGGCCGAGCATCGTGGGCCGCACAGCCGTGATCCCGTGGGTAGAGTTCGACGGCTCGGGAAGCCTCTCCAACCACCCGTGGGACTGGCCGCGCGGCAACCAGGCGAGCGCGCTGTCCCGGGGCGGGAAGAGCCACGCCGTTGAGCTGCCACAGGCCACCACGGCCTACCTTGGCGCCGCCAAGGAGCCCGACCGCGAGAAGCGCATCGCCATCAACAACGGCTTCGCAGACTTCCTGAACGACACCCAGGTGGGCATCAGCACGATCGCCGCGGGCAACTTCCTTGTCCTCAACCCCAACAAGATCGCCAGCTGGGACATGGAGCCCGGGATCCGTCAGCAGTACAACACGCCAGAGAACATCGTGCTGAAGTGATCGCCCGCCTGTACTGAAAGCAGCGCCGGGAAAGTTCCGCCGGCTGACTACGAATGGCCCTGTGCCGCCGAAACTCCTCCCGGTGGCACAGGGCCCACCCACCGCCGTCCCGCCTGAACTGACCGCCGGCGCCGGGGACGAGGTCGCTCATGCGCAGGTTCCTCCTCCGACGCGCCACGTTCGCCGTCCTCACGCTTTGGGGCGTGACGGTCGTAGTGTTCATCCTGTCTCGCCTCGGGCCTGACCCACTCCTAATGTTCGTACGCGACAGCGCTTACGGGATCAGCGAGGAGACGGCGGCGGCCATCAGGAGCAAGTGGGGGCTGGACCGGCCCCTTGTGTTCCAGTACGGCATCTGGCTGGGCAGGGTGGCGAGGGGCGACCTGGGTGAGAGCATCGCCTCCGGGCGGAAGGTCACCCTCACGATCCGGGAGACCGTCGGCAACACGCTCCAGCTGGGAGTGGCGGCGTGGTTCGTCGCCACGATAACGGGCGTCCCGCTGGGCGTCCTGTCAGCGGTGAAGCGCGGCGGCGTCTGGGACTATCTGGGCAGGACGGTCGCGCTGATGGGCCAGGCCACGCCGCCGTTCTGGCTGGCCCTGCTGGCGATCCTGGTGTTCGCAGTCAGCCTGGGATGGCTGCCTGTGGCGACGAAGCTCAGGGGGGGCTCGCTCTGGGACCAGGGGCGTTACTTCGTGCTGCCGACCGTAGTGCTTGCGTTCGGGCCGATGGCGACGTACCTCCGCCTGACGCGCTCTGCAATGCTCGAGGTGCTGGACTCCGAGTACGTCAAGCTGGCCCGGGCCAAAGGCGTCAAGGCGCCCACGGTCGTCTGGAAGCACGCCTTCCGCAATGCGCTGATACAGCCAGTGACGACGTCGGCCCTGATCTTCGCGTCCTTCATCACCGGCGCGATATTTGTCGAGAGCATCTTCGCCTGGCCCGGCCTCGGCCGGCTGGCCGCCCGCGCCACCTTCGACAACGACTTCCCCGTGATCGCAGGCGCCGTCCTGCTGTTCGGCGTGATCTACCTGGCGCTGAACTTCCTGGCCGATGCCTCG
>CAYWBD010000244.1:0-6254 GCA_964456315.1 uncultured Thermoflexus sp. | reverse complement strand
CGGCGTTGGTGGACGGCTCGAACACACGGCCGCAGCCGCCCGCTGCCATGATTACGGCCTTTGCGCGTATGACTTGCAGCTCGCCGGTCTTGATGTCCAGCGCCACCACGCCGCGGACCGCGCCGTCCTCGATGATCAGGCTGGTGACGAACCACTCTTCGTAGACGCGCAGGCCGTGTTTTAGCGCCTGCTCGTAGAGCACGTGGAGCATTGCTGACCCGGTGATGGCTCCGACGAAGAACGTGCGGGCCTTCTTCTGGCCCCCAAAGCGGCGAGTGCCCAGCTTTCCTTCCTCGTCCCGGCTGAAGATGACGCCCATGTGCTCAAGCTCGATCAGGGCGGCTCCGGCCTCCCGGCACATGATCTCGACTGCGTCCTGGTCAGCCAGGTAGTCCGAGCCCTTGATGGTCGCCAGAGCGTGGTCCTCCCAGTCGTCCCCGCGGTCGGTGAGGGCGGCATTAATCCCGCCCTGCGCGGCGTTGGAGTGGCTGCGCACGGGGTGGACTTTCGTGATCACTGCGACGCTCGCGCCCTGGCGCACGGCCTCGACTGCGGCACGCAGCCCGGCGAGCCCGGCGCCAATGATCAACAGGTCATGCTGGTACATGTTCACCCTGCCCGGAGATGTCGCCATACAGGTGCATCGCGCACAAGAGCACGGCGATTGACTTTGCGTCTTGGAGCTGGCCTGTCCGGATGAGCTCCGGGACCTTGGAAAGCGGCGTCTCCTCGACCCTCACGTCTTCGTCTGCGTCCTGCGGCAGCGAAGCCGAGGAGAGCCCGGTGGCGAGGAACGAATACATGTATTCGGTGCACCAGCCCGGCGCCACCCAGAAGCCAGGCAGCCTTGTCAGCGTGGCCGCGCGGTGGCCGGTCTCTTCTTGCAGCTCACGCTGGGCGCAGACCTCGGGGGCTTCGCCCGGCTCCAGTGTCCCCGCAGGCGCCTCCAGGAGGACGCGGCCTGCCGGCTGCCGCCACTGCCGCACAAGCAAGACACTCCCTCCGGCGGACAGCGGCACCATGACGACCGAGCCAACGTGTTCAACGATCTCGCGCTCCACCGGCTGGTTTGCGCCCATCTGCACACGGTCGACCCGCATGGACAGCCGGCCGCCGGTGAATACCCGTCGCGTCTCAAGCGTCTTGGCGGACCGTGCTTTTGTGAGTGATTCCAAAGCGCATCCATGGTAGCCCAACCCACGTCCGCAGGGGCCGCTATTCCGCGTCGGCGCGCGCCTTGCGCGGGAGCGCCCCCTGGCGCATGCCGAGCCGCCTCGACAGCGAGGCCCAGAACTGTCCCGGAGGCTGCTTGCGCAGGAACCTTGCCCGGTGCGGGGAGAGGCCCACGCGGACGGACTGTCCGTCATGCAGCGAGGCGTTCTGAAACCCGTCCGCGCTGACGATGGCCGGGTTTTCTGAGATCAACCTGAACTCCAAGGTGGAGCTCTCCTGGGCGATCACGCCGCCGAACTGGCTCATGTGCACTGCGACTGGCTTGACGAGGATGTCCCGTGACCCCGGGTCCATCACGGGCCCGCCCAGAGACAGCGCGTAGCCTGTCGAGCCAGTCGCCGTCGCCACGACGACACCGTCGCCGCGGTAGGTGGACAGCAGCACGCCGTCGATCAGCGTCTCCAACTCGATCACGCGCAGGACCTCGCCGCGGGCGATGATGACATCGTTGAGCGCGTCTACGGGCGCGTCCTGCCCGGCGACCAGCGCCCGCAGCATGGCGCGCTCCTCGACGCGTGCGTTGCCCTCCAAATACCAGCCCAGACCGTCCACGGCATCGTCGGCATCCAGTTCGCTCATGAAGCCCACACGCCCCATGTTCACGCCGAGGACCGGGACGCCAAGGGGCGCCGCCTGGTGCACGCCGCGGAGGATCGTGCCGTCGCCGCCGATGGTGACGATGAGGTCAGTGTCGTTGATCGAGCCGCCGGCCCGCCGCGCTTTTGGGAGCGTGTCCTGGGTCGCCGACCACCAGGTCACGTCCGGGTAGCGCTTTTCCAGCGCGCGGGCGAGGTCACGTGCTGCGGGCAGGAGCCCGTGGTGGACGATGCCGATGTGTTTGTAGCCTGCCAAGTCGCCCACCTGTGCCTGAGACCGCGGCCCGCGGTCGTTACCCGCCCGGCCCATTGGGAGGTCTGACCCAGATCTTCGCCCTTCGACGAGATCAGCTCGAACGGGACCCTGGGCCGGCTGCTTGCGAACATTTCATGCCGGGAGGATGTCCAGCGCTTTTTCTGCCAGCGTCAACAGCAGCCACGGCCCAATGCCAAAGACCGCCACGCCTGCGGCAGCGATGCCCGCCGCCAACAAGGCCGGCCCGTCGGCTGGCGCGCCGGGCAGCCCTTCCGGCGGCTCCTCGAAGTACATGGCCCGGATGATACCGAGGTAGTAGAACGCAGAGATCACCGTGTTGAGGACGCCGATTATCGCCAGCCAGGCGAGGCCGGAGTTCACCGCGGCGCTGAACACGAACACCTTGGACATGAACCCGACTGTCGGCGGGATGCCGAGCAGCGAGAGGAGCCCCAGGCCGAGGACCGCCGCGACGACGGGTGACCGCCTGCCCAGGCCGTTGAGCCCGCTGATCAGCTCGCCTCCCGTGCGGCGTGTGATGGCGATCACGGCGAAAAACACGGCGAGGTTCGTGAACGCGTAGCCCGCCAGGTAGTACAGGACGCCCTGCGGCCCGGCGATTTGCGAACCGCCGCCCGAATTGGCCGCCACCGCGGCTACACCAGCCAGCATGTAGCCGGCGTGGGCGATGGTCGAGTAACCCAGCAGCCGCTTCACGTTCTTCTGGGACAGCGCCAGCACGTTCCCAGTGGTCATGGTGGCCGCCGCGATGATGGCCAGCAGGCCGGACCAGTCCTGCGTCATTCCGTCCCCGCCGAAACTCGTATAGAGCAGTCGCAGCACCACGGCGAACGCGGATGCCTTCGACGCCACAGAGAGGAAAGCTGCCACGGGAGTCGGCGAGCCCTCGTAGACGTCCGGCACCCACATCTGCCAAGGCACGATGGCCATCTTGAAGCCGAACCCGGCGACGATGAGCACCACCGACACCATCACGGCGTAGCTGCCGAACGGCTTCCCGCTGTCGGTGGACAGCTCGGCGACCCGCGCTGCAATGACTCCTATGTCCGTGCTCCCGGTGTACCCGTAGAGGTACACCATGCCGTACAGGAGCACGGCTGAGCTGACCGCGCTGAGGACCAGGAACTTCAGTCCGGCCTCAGCAGACCGGCCGTCGCGGCTGAACGCCGCCAGAGCGGCCACCGGCAGTGCTGTCAGCTCTAGGGAGACGTAGATGGACACCAACTCGCGGGCAGAGACCAGCGCCATCATGCCGGTCACGGAGAACAGCATCAGGGCCAGGAACTCGCCGCGCAGGCCCGGCATCCGGTCTGAGTACCCGGCAGACGCCAGGACCACGCCGGCCGTTACGCCGATCAGGATGAACTGGAAGAAGAGAGCGAAGCGGTCGGCGACTATGGCGCCGCTGAACGCAGTCCCGCCAGAGGTATCGCCAAACCAGCCGAACCACAAGTTCAGCGCAAGTACCGCGGGCGCGGCCAGGCCAACTAGCGTCAGGTACACCAGGCGCTTCGACCGGTCCTCAGTGGCGCCGTCACGGGGCATGGCGAGGTCGGCGACCAACACCAAGATGGCCAGCCCGGTCATGGCCATCGCAGGGGCAATCGCCCAGAAGTCGTGGGCGGTCACCGGATCAGCTCCCGGATGCCTGAGTCAAATACGTCCGTCAGAGGCTTCGGCCAGATTCCCACGATGAAGATCGCAGCCGACAGCGCCACCACTGGCACCATGTCCAGCCAGTTGGCGTCCGTGAGGTGCTCGTACTGGTCCGCCGGCAAACCGCCCTGCGCTGGCCGGGGACCAAAGAACGCACGCTGGACCATCCAGAGCACGTAGCCCGCGGCCAGCACAACGCCGAACGCAGCGAACCCGGTCGCCCAGGGCCACACGGGGAAGGTCCCCAGGAACGTCATGATCTCCGAGACGAACCCCGACAGCCCGGGCAGCCCGAGCGACCCGAAACCGGCGATCAGGAAGAAGATCGCGATGAGTGGCATCTTGCGCCACAGCCCGCCCAAGTGCGGGATGTGGCGGGTGTGTGCGCGGTCGTAGGTGAGCCCGACCATCAAGAAGGCCAGGCCCGTGATCGTGCCGTGCGTGAACATCTGGAGCGCTGCGCCGTTCAGCCCGCCAGCCTTGGCGTCCGCGCCGGTGGCCGCGATAGCGCCTATCCCGAGCATCACGAAGCCCATGTGGCTCACTGAGCTGAATGCCACGAGGCGCTTCATGTCGGTCTGACGGATGGTCACGACCGCGCCGTAAAGCACGCTCACCGCCGCCAGCGCCGTCAGCACGCCCGCGGCGTCCTGGACCGTGAAGCCAGCAGTCTCCTGGAACATCCCCAGGTTGATGCGGAAGAGGCCGTATCCGCCCATCTTTAGCAGCACGCCAGCAAGCATGATGCTCACCGCGGTCGGCGCGTCGGTGTGTGCGTCCGGGAGCCAGCTGTGCAGCGGCCACAACGGCAGTTTCACTGCGAACGCCGCCAGGAAGAACCCGAATATGAGCGCGGCAGGCGCGATGAGGTCCGCGCCCGCTATCAGGTCCGGGATGCCCACGATGCCCAGGTCTGGGATGCTGACCATCGCCAGTGTGTTGACGGCAGGCGACAGGTACAGCATCAAGATCGCCACGAGCATGAACGCGCCGCCGGTCAGGGTGAACAGCACAAACTTCATCGCCGAGTAGCGTGGCCGCCCGCTGCCCCAGATGGCGATCAGCAGGTACATCGGGATCACTTCGAACTCGAAGAACACGAAGAAGAGCAGCAGGTCCAGCGACGTGAACACGCCCATCACCGCGGTCTGCAGGAGCAGGAGCCAGAAGAAGTACTCCTTGACGCGCTTATGGACCCGCCACGACGCCAGCGCAGCGGCCATGCCCAGGAGCCCTGTAAGGAGCACCATCGGGGCGCTCAGGCCGTCCACGCCGAGGAGGTACTGCGACTCCAGTCCCGGCACCGGTATCCAGTTGGCGAAGCGGTCGACGAGCTGGACGCCGCCGATGCCGCGGTCGTAGTTCAGGAACACGATCGCTGAGAGGACGAACGTGGCGGAGGAGAGTGCGATGGAAAACCAGCGGACGTCCCGGTCGGCCTTCATGAGCAGCACCATGGCAATGGCGCCGATGGCGGGCAGGAACACGGTGAGGGTCAGCAGGCCGTTCCAACTATCCAACGCCTACGCCCCCCAGATCAGATAAGCGGCCACGGCGATGACGAGGCCGGCGGCCATGACGGTGGCGTAGGTCTGGAGTTGCCCGTTTTGCACGTGTGCTAGCCCGCGCCCCATACGCGCTGTCCAGCCGGAGACCTGCACGTTGACGTTGTCGAGCCACGACTTGTCGAAGCGGTCCAGGTCGAAGGCGAGCCGGCCGAAGAAGAACTTCCGCACGACCAGGCCTTCGTAGAGCTCATCGACAAAGTACTTCCGTTTGAGCAGCGTGTAGGGCCACTTGAGCCGGGCGCGCACGGTCTCGTCGGGCAGCTTCCGCGAGAGGTACATGGCGTATGCCAGCCAGACGCCGCCCGCGGCCAGCGCGGTGGACAGTATGGCCACCAAATAGTTGAACTCCGGCTCTGCGCCGGCGTGCACGGCGGCCTCATGATCCGGGAACACAGCCTCGTTGTCGGTCAGGAACTCTGCCATCCCGTACTTCGGGACGATGCCGATGTCTGCCACTGGGTTTGCCATGAAGCCGATCACGACCGCGGCGACAGCGAGCAACGCGACCGGGGCCACCATGACCCACGGTGACTCCGCGAGGTGCGGCGTTTCTAGACCGGGCGGCACCGGCTCCCCCGCCTGCTCCAGGTCTTCCCGCTCCTTCGCGCCCCCGCCGCGGAACTCACCGTGGAACGTCATGAATATGGCCCTGAACATGTAGAACGCTGTCATCAGCGCGGCGACAAGTCCAAGCACGAGCACGAATGTGCCCACCCCGGTGCCCACCTCGGCGGCGTGGGCGAGTATCTCGTCCTTGCTCCAAAAGCCGGAGAGAGGGAAGAAGCCTGCCAGGCTCAGGCTTCCCGCCACCATGGACCAGTATGTCCAGGGCATCTGTTTGCGCAGCCCGCCCATATAGCGCATGTTGAACGTCCCGCTGGCATGGTGGACTGAGCCCGCGCCCAGGAAGAGCATCGCCTTGAA
>CAYWBD010000243.1:0-3559 GCA_964456315.1 uncultured Thermoflexus sp. | reverse complement strand
GAACGTGCTCGCAGGGTTCCTGAGACGCTGCGACGCCCTCGGCGGGCTGAGCGACCGCGTGCTGTCGTGGCGTGTGCCCGTTGAGCGGCCCGGTCTCGGCGCGCTCGGCGCCGCCGTCACGGCGGTGTGGTCTTCGCGGGTGTACCAAGCGCCACCTCGGCAACCCTGAGGCCCCGCCTGGGTCCGGTCGCGGCTGACTTTCGCTCACCTACGGGGCGGCAGTTGCATCTACCCAGTGCCGATGGGTGCGGGCATCCAGGAGTTCAGGGCGCGCCCGCCTATACTCGGAGAAAGTCTATATCCGCGCAATCTGCGTCGCCCGCCAGATGGCGAGGGTTTCGGCCTGGAGCGTAGGCTCACGAACGATGGGACCGGTGGCGAGGCGGTGCTTGCCTCGCGCCTGACGGGGGACCCGGCGAAGTCAGCCGGCCACCTTGCCAGGCACCTGCCGGCCATTCTCGGAGCGCTCACATGGTCGTATCCCCGAACCTCCGGCCGGGGACATCGCCGGCGGTGACGTTGAAAGTCCTCATTGTTGATGACGACCCAGAGGTCGCAGACGCCGTCGGCATGTGCTTCGCGCTGCGCTGGCAAGAGGCGAGCGTGCTCGTCGCGTCAGATGCTGAGAAGGCGCTGGAGCTGGTCTCCAGCGAGAACCCGGACGTGGTGATCCTGGACCTCGGCCTGCCGGACCGCAGCGGGTTCGAGGTCTGCACCAAGATCCGGGAACGGTCAATGGTGCCCATCGTGATGCTGACCGCCCGGGGGGATGAACTCAACAAGATCCGCGGGTTTGAGCTGGGCGCGGACGACTATGTGACCAAGCCGTTCAGCCACATCGAGCTGCTGGCGAGGGTCAGGGCCGTGATAAGGCGGGCCGCCGCCTCACCAGTTGGAGGCGTAGAGCCGACGTTTGAGAGGGGCGGCCTCCGGTTTGATTTTGGCGGCCACCGTGTCAGCCTGCAAGGCCAGCACGTGCCGCTGACACCCACTGAGTACAGCGTGCTGTACCAGCTGACCAAAAACTATCCGAACGTGGTCCCGCACAGGACGCTACTCGCCAAAGTGTGGGGGCCGGACTACGTGGATCAGGGCGACTACTTGAAGGTCCACGTGCAGCGCATCAGGAACAAGTTCAGCACGGTCGACGCTGGGCTCGACCTTGTCGCGAACGAGCGGGGCGTCGGCTATCGCTTGCAACTGGAAGAGTAGGGCGAGGCAAGCCCGGCGCTCGGCCAGCGTCCCGACCGCGCCAGACCCTACCCCAAATAGCCACCGAGAACGCCATGACGGTCTTGCAAGTTGACTGGCCAGTCTGAGCCCGGACCCGGGAATCCCCGGGGTGGCACCTGGGCCGCGGCGCGGGTCTCCGGGGCGGATCCTGGGCCGGCTGGGCAATTCAGGGAGGGCGTTTCCAGTCCAGGACGCGTCGCTACGAACGGCGTTGGTCGCTATGGCCCGAACTGGCGGCCATTGACCGCGCCATCGGGCGGGCAGGATGACGAGAGACCGGACGACCGGCCTGATCGGGCCGCCGGACAGGCCCAGCCCGGAATCCCGAGCAAGGACGCCATACTCGCCGAGGTCCGCAAACTGCCGGCGGTGTTCCACTGGACGCTCATCCTCCGCGTAACCAAGGACGCGCCGGACGATGCGATCGCCAACGAGGTGGGGCTCGACATCGTCGAGGTGCGGCGCAGGGTCGCACAGGGCGAAGCGCTGCTCAGGAGGACGTTCGGGGCCCGCTTCAGGCTTAGCCCTGGCTCACAGTCTCGCCCGGTCACGACTGAGATTTCCGTGTTGCCAGCCCCCCTCCCCGCGCCGGCGGAGGTCACGGCGCCGGTCCAGCCGCCAGCGCCCTTGGAAGTATTAAGGCTTGTCGCCCAGACGACAGAGCCGGTCCAGCCGACGCTTCCACCTGGGAGAGTCCCGTCAGCCGCAGGTCCAAGAGTGCCTGCCCCTTCGCCGGTAGAGCCCTCGCCGCCGCCTGCGGAAGAGCGGCAGGACGTGTTGTCGACTGCCGCGTTGGATCTCCCGGCAGAGCCGGCGCAGTCTGTTCCCGTTGCGCCTCCGCCCGAAGAGCCGCTGCCCTCGGATGCAGAAGAGACTGGCGTGCCGCATCAAGTGCCGGTGGCGCAGCCAGCAGAGCCCGGCCCCGAAACTTTTACGCCGCCAACTGAGGCTGTGTCGCCTGCCGGGCCCGGCGCCCCGGGCACGCAGCGCGTCGTCCCGTCCGCTGTGAGCGACGGGCAGGCAGTCGCCGGACCTGCCCCGGCGTCCGATGCCAGCCAGTCTCTACAGGAGCTGGCGGCCCAGGCCGCAGGACGCCTCACCGGGCAGCTGGGGCCAGGGGACGCCGATTCCGACTCCGCGGCGCGGATGACGGTCAGACAGGCACTGCAGGATGCCGCGGAAGCGTTCCGTCAGGCCGCGGAGCGGCTCGGTGGCGATGTCCCGGCGCCGCCGGCGGCTGCGCTGCCGCAGGGACCCCGGCAGCCACCAACGACCGAGCTGCCGCCGTTGCCAGCGCCTGCGCCGGCAACCGGACCGGTCTTCCAGGTGGGAGCGGACGCTTTCTTCGGAGCGCGCCACTTTGTCCACGTCCAGGGCAAGCAGGGCGCGCCTCACCACCACTCCTACCGCGTCGAGGCCGTGATGGAGTCCCCCAAGCAGGACAGAGACGGCATAGTGATGGGGTTCACCGAGGCGCGTGGGCTGGTAGAAGGCGCGGTGGCTGACTACAACGAGACGCTGCTGAACACGGTGCCGCCGTTCACGGAGCTACCACCGACGTGCGAAAACCTCGCCCGTGTCATCTTCGAACGGATCGCCGGGCAGCTCACCCGCCGCCCTGTGAGGCTGAAAAAGGTGCGTGTCTGGGAGAGCCCGACCAGCCACGCGTCCTACTCTGATGACACTGTCGCGGCCTGACCTGAGGCTGGTCGCGGCCGCAGTAGCGATCGCCCTGGGCACCATCCTGCTTTATCAGGGAGTCCTATTCCAGCCGGATGACGCCAGGGCCTACCCTTGGTCATCTGACGCATGGGGACACCTGATAAAGGGCGTCTACCTCAAGGACCAGGTAAAGGCTGGCAACTACTACCCTGACCTCTTCCCGGACTGGTACGCCGGGCAGCAGATGCTGCGCTACTACGCGCCGCTGCCGTACTACGTCCTGGCCGGTATCGCGGCGCTGACCGGCGACATCTTCCGCGCCGGCAACCTATTCCTGTTCCTCTGCGCCCTCGGCGGCGGCCTGTCCTTCCTGCTTTTCGCAAGGCGACTGGGGCTGTGGCTGGCGACCGCGGGCGGGCTGCTCTTCGTGATGCTCCCGGATAACCTGCGCGTCGCCTTCGCGGAGGGCAACTTGCCGCGCGTCCTGGCGACTGCGCTTTTGCCGCTCGGGGTCTACTTCCTGCTGAACGTCCTGACCCAGAACGGGAGGAAGCGCGACCTGGCGGCGCTGGTCGCGGTCATGGGGCTTATCGTGCTGACCCACGCCATGATGGCCGGCATCTTCCTGTTGTGTTTGTCCGTGTTTGCAGTTTCCTACTGGCTG
>CAYWBD010000242.1:0-4657 GCA_964456315.1 uncultured Thermoflexus sp. | reverse complement strand
GCCAATGGCGGGTCACCGCTGTCGCCGGCCCTCAACGCCCTGCTCGTGAACCGCTACCGGGAGATGCAGAACCAGAAGCCCGGCCACCACGGCGTGACAGACCGCCAGCGCGAGGTGCTGCGCATGGTCGCCGAGGGCGTGACGACCAAGGAGATCGCCTCGAACCTGTTCTTGAGCCCGGCGACTGTGAAGCGCGAGCTGCGTCACGTGTTTGACCTGCTCGGCGTCTCCAACCGCGCCCACGCCGTGGCAGAGGCCCAGAAGCGCGGGCTGTTCTAAAAGGCGACCGGGCGAGAACATAGGCAGTGCGCAAGCCCGGCCCGCCCGCTGAACCGCGGCGCGGGCCGGTGCGCGTTTGGGCGCAGCATGTCGGGGGCACGCCAAGCCAGCTCCGGCCGAGGGGACAGCAGGCAGCGCCCCTAGCTGGGCCGCTTCAGGTGCCGCAGGAGGCCCTGCGGGTCCGCCCACTCCTCCGGCACGCGCACGGCCAGCACCTTGCCGTCGACCGTCAGCTCACCGTCGTGGGCGTAGAGGGCGGCGTCCAGGGACGTCTTCTTGCCTGAGACTTCTGTGATTCGGGCGCGCACCGTGACCGGGCCTGCCAGCGGCGTCGGGTGGCGGTAGTTGACCTGCAGCGACCCGGTGGCGTACCAGATCACTGCGCCCTCGCCCATTTCGCGACCGGCCCGGCGGTAGGCGTCGGCGATGGCGGTGCACACCGAGTGGCAGTCGATCAGCGCGGCGATGATCCCGCCGTTCATCACGTCAGGCGGCATCGCGGCGTGGTGCGGCTGGGGCACGAAGACGCAGACCGACTCGTCGCCGTCCCAGTAGCTCTTCGTGCGCAGCCCCTGGGCGTTCCAGGCGCCGCAGCCGAAGCAGTTGTTGCCCGTGAGCCGGTCCTGGAAGAAGATGCGCGCCTTTTGGCCGGCCATACGTGCCCCCATCGTGCGGTGAATGCCGGGCAGCGTATGCGAGGGAGCGCGCGGGGTCAAACGTGCGGGCGCCGGGCGCCTGCCGCAGCAGGCGAGGATGGCCTGCTAGCATCGTGGAAGTAAGCAAGCACTTACAAATAAGGAGCAAAACGACGTGGATACCAAGTACGCGCTGCTCGTGATGAGCGAGAACGGCGATCAGCACCCGGGCGGGCAGGGGCGCCTGGTGCATGCACTGAAGACTGCCAAGGACCTCAAAGCAGCCGGCATCCCCGTAAAGATTTTCTTCCACGGGATCGGCGTCCAGTGGCTGACCGCGTTCGAGACGAAGCCCGACCGGTTCACCCAGAACTACGGCCCGCTGTTCGACGAGCTCAAGGATGTTATGGGCGGAGCCTGCCACTTTTGCGCGGCGACGCGGTTCAAGGCCTCTGATTCTGCGGCCAAACTGGGCGTGCCATTGGTGGGCAACCCGGGCGACCACCACAACGTCGCCAGCCTGGTCGCCGACGGGTATCAGTTGCTGACCTTCTGAGTCCGGCTGTGCCCTGAGGACGCAGGCTCGGGATGAGCCGGAGAGCCCTGCGGCGAAGAGCGGGTGCCCACCGCAGGTGAGCGAGGCAGCGGGTAGAGGGCGTCCCGCGCCGGGCGAGGCGGGGCCGCCGTCCAGCCCGTCGGGCCGACTACGCGGCCTTAGTAGTGCGGCGCCGGGCGCGCGTTGCCGGCCGCACCCGGAGAGGCGGGGTCGCCTTCCACCCCGTCGGCTGGATCATCCCGCCTGACAACATCAGCTGCAACACCCGCTGGGCCGCAGTGATGAACGACACTTGTTCCTGCATGTAGGCGACAGTTACTTTTGCAGGTTCCAAAACGGGAACCGCGGGCCTTGGGGAAGTGAGCATCTGGGACCTGGAGGTCCGCTGGATGTTCACCGATGCCCAGGTACGCCTGCTGAGGCACAAGCGCATGGAAGGCAAGACGTTCGAGGCTGCGGCAGCTGCGGCCGGCATGAGCGTGCGGTCGGCGTACACGTGGGGGAGGGGCCCGATGCCGTCGGAGAAGCGGCGTGGCCGACAGTGGAGGACGCACGCGGACCAATTTGCGGAGGTTTGGGAACCTGAAGTGGTGCCGCTATTGAGGCAGGATGCTGAGGGCATTCTTGAAGCGACATCGGTCCTCGCTTACCTGTCGGAGCGGCACCCCGGGAAGTTCGGGCCCGGAAAGCTGCGCACGATGCAGCGGCGGATGAGCGACTGGCGGGCGCTGAACGGTCCAGGGAAGGAAGTCTTCTTCCAGCAGGAGCACGTCCCAGGCCGTGAAGCGCAGGTCGACTTCACGCATGCCGGAGAGCTTGGGGTCGTGATCGGCGGCGCACCCTTCAGGCACCTCCTGTTCGAGTTCGTCCTGAGTTATTCGGGGTGGCGCTTTGTCCAGGTCGCAGCCGGCGAGACCTTCGAGGAGCTCGCTTCCGGGATACAGAACGCCCTGTACGCGCTCGGAGGAGCGCCGGAGGTGGTCCGTTCCGACAACCTCTCGGCAGCCACGCATGTGTTAAGGCGGATGAAAGGGAGGGTGCTGACAGCGAGGTACGCTGCGCTCCTCGACCACTACCAGCTCAGGTCGACGCGCATCAACCCTGGGGCCTCTCATGAGAACGGCGTGGCCGAGCAGGCGCACTACAGGCTGAAGGGGGCGCTAGCCCAGGCGCTGGTGGTGCGTGGGAGCCGGGACTTTTCCACCAGGGAGGCGTATGAGGCCTTCATCGGGAAGGTCGTCGGGGAGAAGAACCGGGCGGCCCCACCGCGCCTTGAAGAAGAGCGGGCCGCTCTCAGGCCACTGCCGGCTTCGCCGGTGCCCGGTTACACGGTGTACAGGCCTGTGGTCAGGAAGTGGAGCACGGTGCGGGTGGCGAACAGGAACTACTCTGTGCCTTCGAACCTGATCGGGCGCCGGGTAGAGGTGCGCCAGTACGCCGGCACGGTCGAGGTCTATTTCAAAGACCGCCTCGTGGCCCTGGCGGAGCGAGCCAGGGACGACCATGACCACCAGATCGACTACCGGCACATCATCTGGTCGCTTGTCAGGAAGCCTGGCGCGTTCGCACGGTACAAGTACCGGGAGCAGATGTTCCCGGGGGCTTCATTCCGGGCGACCTACGACCGGCTGCGCAGCTGGCGTGGCGAACGGGCTGACATCGAGTACCTGCGCGTGCTCCACCTCGCTGCGAGCACGATGGAGTCGGAGGTCGACAAGGCCCTCAAGCAGCTGCTCGCCGCCGGTACGCCCTTCGACTATGCAGCGGTCAAGTCGCTTGCAGCGCCTGATAGGCCTGAGATACCTGAACTCGCAGCGCTCCACGCCCCCGACCTGCGTGTCTATGACGCCCTCCTGGCAGGGGCGGCCGGATGAGTACCGCGCCAGGTACCCAAGCCGAGAGGATCGCCAGCCTCTGCGCCGCTTTCAACCTCTCCACGGTCGCGGCCGAGGTGACGGCCAGGTTCGTGAACGCCGGGCATGCAGGGGCGCTGGACACACTGCTCGAGGTGCTTGAGACGGAAGCTGAGGGCCGCCGGCAGAGGCGCGTCACACGCCTGCGCCGGGAATCAAAGCTCCTGCCTGGAAAGACATGGGACACCCTCGACCACGACCGCTTCTCCGCAAAGCTCAAACACCAGATGCGGGAACTTGCAGAAGGCGAGTTCCTGGACCGCGGCGCAAACCTCCTGGCGTTCGGCCTCCCCGGCACCGGGAAGACACACGCCGTGTGCGCCATCGGTCACAGGCTTATCGAGGCAGGGCGCGCTGTGCTGTTCGTGCCAGCCTACCGTATCGCACAGGACCTCCTTGCCGCCAGGCGAGACCTCCGCCTGGCACAGGCCCTGCGCAAGTTCGATGCCTTCGACCTGCTCATCATCGACGACCTCGGCTACCTGCCCCAGGGCGCGAGCGAATCAGAGGTCCTGTTCACGCTCATGGCGGAACGCTACGAACGGCGCTCCATGGCGGTCACATCGAACCTCGTCTTCTCGGAGTGGGACAAGGTCTTCCGCAGTCCCATGGCCACGGCCGCCGCCATAGACCGCATCGTCCACCACTCCGTCATCCTCGAGTTCGATTCGCCCAGCTACCGGACGGCGCAGGCCAAACTCCACCGGCGCAAAGCTGACGCGAGGGAACCGGCCGAGAAAAACGTCGGGTAGCAGCACGCCCAGAGCGGACCGCCCGGTGACATTACTCGTGAGGCAACCCAGCCTGGGACAAGGAGGAGAACCTGCAAAAGTAACTGTCGTTGACCTGCAGAAGTAATTGACGCCGAACACGCAGTCCCTTCGGGGCAGACCGTGCTGGTCTCGCCGGGGCTGAGCACGATCGATAGGCCGCCGCGTGCCGGGACGATGACCGGTCGTGAGCTCGTGTTGCGGACGCTGATCGGGTACATCCAAGCGCCTCCCCGGTGCGGGCCCCGAGGAGCGCCGTGCGGGCCGCCCCTCGGGTGTCCTGCATGCCACGGCGCACCGCCGTCTGCGGGGGCGCCTGCCGGGTGGAAGTCCCCGGGGACAGTGGCTGCTGACCTGTGCCCAGACTAGGGCGAATCGACAATTAAGCGAGAAACCCGTCTGAAGTTTACGGGGCGAGGGAGAGTTAGGAAACAGCAGAGTTCAGGCCTCCGCATGGTGTGAGGAGGCTTGCATGAAACGGTACGAACTGAGCGCCTCCCAGTG
>CAYWBD010000241.1:0-2629 GCA_964456315.1 uncultured Thermoflexus sp. | reverse complement strand
CTCGCCCTCGGCCCGCCAGCCCTCGATGAAGCCCAGCAGCTTGCCATCGTGGGTCAGCGGCCCGGACAGCCAGGCATCGTGCAGGCTCCGCACCTGCACGCCTGCCGCGCCGAAGGCGTTCAGTATCCCCAGCAGCTCTTCGCCGCCCTGAAGGGTGAGCCGGTCGAGCTTCCACACCACCAACACGTTGAACGTGCCGGTACGGGCGCCGGCCAGGGCAGCCTCAAGCGCGGCGCGCTGGTCGCCTTTCCACGCTGAGCCGGTCACGTCGTATTCGCAGGCGGTCTCCAGGCCGAGCAGCTCGGCGAAAGGCCGCAGCGCCTGACGCTGGTTCTCTGTGGTCTGGCCCTCGCCGCCGGACACCCTGAGCCAGGGCGGCCAGGCCCCGCTTGCGAGGATATTACGTTGAGCCGTCCACGGGTTAGTCCGACGCCTCCCCCAGCCCGGCAGCCCGGCGGGCCATCTTGTGCGCCATGTCGCACATCCGCAGGAGCCGCTCGCGGTCCGCCAGGCTCAGGGTGCCGTCCCGCGTGCCCTCGATGAGCTGCTTGCCCAGGAGGGCCAGCGAGGCGCGTGCAACGCTGAAGGCCTGTAGGTCCGTCTGCGCGATCTTGCCAGCGAGCTCTTCAAGGGTCTTCTCACGCGATTTTTGTAACAGCAATGTCACGAAATTGTTGCGCTCTGCTGCCCAGCCCTCGCGGGCGGCGCGGTTGCGCAGGGTCCCGGACGGGATGCCGTGGTCTTGGGCCAGTGCCTCCAGGGTCGGCCGCTCGAGCATCCCGTCCTCGGCGCCCCGGCCCTGCACGTACTCGGCGCGGACCACGTCCCAGTCCACGTGGTCGGTCTTCTGGATAGTCATGACGGCCCCCCATGTGGCGGGCCGGCCGTACCCGTCACCTGGTGGCCCTGGACGATCATCGGCAGCCCGTCGCGGGCGGCCAGGGTGCTTGCGGAGACCGGCTCGAGGAGCCGCCGCTTCTCCAGGTAGTGAGTGAGCACGAGCCAGGCGAACATGAACGGGTACCACGGGAACACCGCCGCCCAGAGGCTCAGGAGGCCCACGTTCGACACCGTGTACCAGAGCCCGATGCAGCCCAGGCCCACGGCCACACCTGCTTTCCGGCCTGCCGTGAGCTGCATCGCCGTCAACGCGCTGTCCATCGTCGACGTAGCGGCGAAATAGACCACCACGTACAAGAACGCCAGGGCCAGGTTCGTGGGTCCGAGCAGGCCGAGTACGGCGACTACGCACAGGTACGTGAAGAACATGGCAAACCCCCACCAGTAGGGCCGCACCGACCGTGCGTACTTCGCCCGCTGCCAGAAGGCGCCGTCGATGAATGGGTTGGTCAGCAGCAGCGGCACCGTCCAGAAGCCGAGCACCCAGTCGCGGAAATTGGAGTAGCTGCCCAGCTTCAGCGTGGCGTCCATGTGGAACCCCTGCTGGGCCAGGGTGACCGCCAGGGCGGCGATGACGGCGCCGTAGAGCGCCCACCACTCCACGCGGTCCGAGAACACAGACCACAAGATGCCCCACTTGCGGGTGACGGCCCAGAGGAAGACGCCGGTGGCGAGGGCGATAGCCACATTGCCGCCGTGGCTGACCCATTTGAGGGTGTCGCCCATCGTGACGATGCCGGTGAGGTTGACCCAGAACGTCATCACGAGCATGACGGTCATGAGCACGCGCATAAGCGGCCGGCGTGTCTGCGCCCAGAGGCCTGGGTACCGGCGGCTGACATAGCCGAACAGCGGAATGGCCGCGACGTTGGCGGCAAACCAGGTGAAGAACGGGATGATGCCCTGTTCGCGCAGCAGGGCCATGCCGACCAGGACTGAGACCGCCCAAGTCCAGTTGCAGGCCAATGACACGCCCAGGAGCCAGTCAGGGAATGCCTGGGCATGTGGCGGCGTCTGAGCACCGGTACCGGCGGCGGGATGTGCGACGGCGATGCTATTTGTTACCACGACTGTCCTCCTCCCGGCACAGCTCGACGAGCCGGGCCGCCGCGTGCTCGCCCAGCACCCGGTCGACGACATCGGCCTCGCTGACCGTGATGACGTACTGGCGGCGGGTCATCGGTTCGGGCGCTGGCTCAGCGCTGGGGCCGTCTGCTTTGCGCTCAGGGGCCATCTGCGGGGCCGCACCGTCGCTGGACGTGCTGGCCACTGGCCGGGAGTAGGAGACAGCCTCTCCGGCCTTTGCAGCGGGCTGGTACGTGTTCCGCTCTACCGGCTCCCATGACTTGCTGAACTCGTGGCCTCGGCTGATGTCCTCGGCCACCGTGTCGGCCATGGCGACCAGGCGCCTGACCTCTTCGTCCGAGAGGCGCAGGGCGTCCTGGGCCCAGTCCAGCGCCCCGAGCTTTTCGAGGTCTATGAACAGCGCTGCGACCTGCGTGGTGTCGTCCTGGCCGCGGGCGCGGTTGTGGCGCATGGTGGCGATGCGCCGCTGGGCCTCGGTCATGTTGACCCGCACCACGGGGATGCGTTCGATGCCTAGCTCCTTCGCCGCCCGCCAGCGGTGTTCGCCGTCCACGATGGTCCCGTCCGTCATGACGAGGACTGGCGACGTGAACCCGTCCTCCTTGATCGACGCTTTGAGCATCTCGAACTCGTCCTCGGTCTG
>CAYWBD010000240.1:0-3122 GCA_964456315.1 uncultured Thermoflexus sp. | reverse complement strand
CACTGGGAGGCGCTCAGTTCGTACCGTTTCATGCAAGCCTCCTCACACCATGCGGAGGCCTGAACTCTGCTGTTTCCTAACTCTCCCTCGCCCCGTAAACTTCAGACGGGTTTCTCGCTTAATTGTCGATTCGCCCTAGGGAGAGGGTGAGTGGGGACCGCCGCGGCCGTTCGTCCTGAGTGTGTCGAAGGACGAACACAATTCAGGCGGGGCCCTTCGACAAGCTCAGGGCGAGCGGAAACCCGCCCTGCTGTGGTCAGCCGCACATGACCTCCATCAAGTCAGCGCCCCTAGACCCTCGGGTCACTCCGCCGGCGTTTGCAGCCCCTCTGCCAGCGGAAGAGAGTGAGGGAGAAGATTTGAGTTCGACCGCTACTCCGCGGGCGTGGCCTGCGACTTCGCGCCCGCAGGCGCAGGCAGCACCGCCAAGGCAAGCTCATCGGGCAGCCGGGACGAGATGAAGTAGGACCGCGCCTTGCCATTCTCGGTCACCGTGGTGAGGACGCCGCGCTTCACGCCTGGCACGCTCCAGGCCCGTTTGCCGCGGAGGGCCCAGCGGATGCCCCAGCCGCCGTACTCCGTCCAGCGGTAGTCGGCGGGCTGAGCGGATGAGATATCTTGCAGCGCAAGCCGCTTGCGTATGACGCCGAAGGCCATGTACAGGCTGGTTTCGGTGACCGACACGGTCAGGTTGGTGAAGTTGACCAGGAGGAACAGGAACAGCAGCGCCAGGGACCCCATGACTATGTAGAACCCGACCGCCTCCCCACCGTCGAGCGACCCTGTGACCGCGAACCCTGTCATCACGCCGAGCACAATGCCCAACGGGGTCGAGAGCGCGAAGTAGAGCCAGGTGGGCACGCGCACGCTCTCGATGTACCGCGGCGGCGCGGGCGCAACATTGTTGGGCCTCGCGGCGGGCGCCGGGCTTGCCGGGGCTTGCTCTTTCATGTGCGCAGACCTGAGGTGTTCTGGTAAGCGACCCGTGAAGCTCGGGGCCCACGACGGGCGACCACCGGGCAGAACGCGCCGGTGCTCGCCGGAAGCATAGCTCAACCCCGGCGACCTACGGGATCGTCAGCGGCCAACGCCCGCTTATCCGCGGCGCGCCGCATCAGCGATCGCCGAAGGCTGGTGATTACGATTTGAGAAGCCTTGGCCGAACCAAGGCCGGAGGGGATGAACAGATGCGCAACTACGTGGTCTGGGTGCACGGGATTGGCTCGCAGCGCGAGGGCTACTACAAGCCCTTCCTCGACGCCATCAGCGCGGCTGTCGCGCGGCAGGTACGCGGCCGGTCTGGGACCGCGCCGCCCGCGGACGCCGTGAACTGGGAAGAGGCTCACTGGGCGCCGGTCACGCAGGGCGACCAGGACCACCTCAAGAACATGCTGGGGATTAAGGGCGCGCTCCGGACTTTCATGATCGACAGCCTCGGCGACGCCGTGGCCTACTCACGCGTGAGCGAGGGCGGCGGAAAGTACGCCGAGATACAGTCGGCGATGGCCAAGGCCGTCCAGGAGCTGGGACGCAAAGCAGCCGCCCTGGAGGGCCCGGGGGTGAAGGCGCCGCTCACCGTTGTGTCCCATAGCCTGGGCACGGTGATCGCCACCGGGACGCTCGACTCCATGCGCCGCGCCGGCACGTTCCCGGCCAACCTGGAGCTCAAGCGACTCTTCACGCTCGGCTCGCCGATCGCCGTCTACGGGCTGCGCTACGGGCTTTCGAAATTCACCAGCCCCACGCAGGCAGGCCAGTGGGTGAACATCTACTACCCGCATGACATGATCGGCTACCCGCTGCAGCCTCTTGGCGGCCCGTGGGCGACGTCCGTGCGGGACGTGGCGCTGTCGCACTGGGGCGGGGTGCCGCTCAACAAGGCGCTGGTGCGCGCCGTCGTGGCCAGACTGCCGTTCTATCGGAACGCGGCGACGCACTCGTGGTATTTTGCCGACACCCGCGTCGTGGACCGTATTGCCGGCGCACTGGCGCTGGAGTGGGCGGCGCAGCCCGCAAGGACAGGCCCAGCCGCGGAGTGACCCTCCGTCCGTGCTGAACCTGTCGAAGCACGACAGCGCGCAGTCGCAGGACCAGCCGCGGAGTGACCTTCCGTCCGTGCTGGGCCTCTCGAAGCACGACGGCGCGCAGGCGCAGGACCAGCCGCGGAGTGATCCTCCGTTCGTGCTGAACCTGTCGAAGCACGACAGCTCGCTGGCGGGGTCTGTGTCGCGTGCGAAAGTTCCCTCGGCCTCGGCCCGGCGCACCTGAGGTCGATAGAGCGAGGCTGGCCCTACATCGCTACGGCCAGGGTGGCCCAGCCGAATTGCGTGCCGCGCATGCCGCGGCCTGTCATCGGCGAGTAGAACTCCCGGAACCCGGACTTGTCCGCGGCCTCTTTTGACTTCGCGGCGATATGGTCCGCCTCGGACGCGAACCCGTGCAGCCTGAGGCCGCGCACGAAGAACCAGTTCAGGTTCAGGCAGGTAGGGCCGCGCCAGATGTGGCTCTCGCCCTCCGGGTCGAACGCCGGCTCCGAGGCCGGGACGCTGGGCACCGGGTACGGCAGCCAGAACTCCTTCGGGTTTGTCAGGTGGCGCTCGACGACCTCCGCCACGCGCTCTTTGGGCGTGCCTTCCAGCACCAGGGGCAGGATCGACGGCGAGGTCATCACGTCCAGCGGCTGCATGTCGTTGCCCCACAGGTGCGCCCAGACGCCGCGCCGTGCGTCCCAGCAGCGCTCGTTCAGCGCAGCCTCGGTCTTGACGGCAGAGGCCAGCGCCGACCGATACTTCGTCTCGTCCCCCGCCGCCCGCCACAGGCGCGCCAGAGACCGGAGCCCGTCGGCGTAAGCCACGTTCACGAGCGGGTCGACCATGACAAACCCGCCGCGCCGGGCAATACGGGCATAGCTGAAGTTGCCGCCCAGAACCATGTTCTGCCAGTCGAGCAGGCGCAGGGCCAGCAGGTAGCGCACGCGGCCCGGCCGGCTCAGGCCAAGGGGCCTATCGAACACTGGCGAGTTGTCGAGGCCGGTCTCCCAGGGTGAGATGATCCGCACCAGGCCGTCGCCGTCGGGGTCCCGCTCCCTGGCGATCCAGTCGTAGTACGCCTGCGTTTTCGGG
>CAYWBD010000239.1:0-7000 GCA_964456315.1 uncultured Thermoflexus sp. | reverse complement strand
TCGGCGCTGGCGGGGCTGATGGCGCGTTGGAAACTGGGACCGGCGTAGGCGTGGGTTGTGGCGCAGGGGCGGGCGCGGGTTGTGGCACGGGAGTCGCGGTGGCAGCGGGCACGGGTGTCGCAGTCGCGGCGGGCACGGGTGTCGCGGTCGCGGCGGGCACGGGCGTGGCTGTTGACCCAGGGGCCGGTGTCGCGGTCGGGGTCGGCGTTCGGGTGGGCGTCGAGGTCGCCGCAGGCACCGGGGTCGATGTCGGAACGGGAGTTGCGGTCGCGGTCGGCAACGGGGTGCCAGTGTTGTTCACTGTGAACGTGGCATTGACGGTCACGCTCCCGCCGCTGCTGAACTCCACGAGGGCGGTGATGGTGTGCTGCCCGGTGGTGACGGTCCCGGTGTTGAACGGGTTGCCGCCCACGAACTCGAATGGGGCTGCGTTCTCTATTGCACGCGGCGCCCCGGTGCGGTTGGGGTCGTCCAGGTAGAAGTTGACGCGGAGCACGTTGGTGTCAGGTGACGTGAACACGTAGATGTTGCCGCTGACCGTCCGCCCGGCGAGGGCCAGGGGGTTCGAACGGTCGGCGCTTGTGCTCACCATGAGGTTGTAGGTGCCCGGCACGGCCGTGGGTACCGGGGTGTTGGGGACCGACGTCGGCGTAGGAGCGCCCGGGACCGGCGTTGGGGTGGCAGTTCCAGGGACGGGTGTCGGAGTAGCGGTGGGTTGCGGGACGGGCTGGCTGCCCAGGGCCACCGGGTTCCGCATCCAGTTGATGACGTCTATCTCACGTACGACGCGGACCTCAGGCTTGGTGAGGGCGTAGTTCAGGAAGTCTATGATGGCTGCCTGGCGCTCCAGCACAGTTTGCGACCTGGCGGCCTCATACTCTGGCTTCCCCCACGAGTTACCGTGGATGCAGAGGTGGAGGGGTGCCCGGTTGCCCGCAAGGTGCTGATCCAAGTTGTACTTCAGGATTGGGGCTAGGTCCGCTGTGGGGCGGTTCCAGAACCAGTCGCTGTCGCAATACCCGATCTGACCGCCGCCGAGGCTCGGTGGCAAGTCCATCCGGCTCTGGGGCAACTCCCAGAACCCGGGGTGGACGCCGGTCGGGGGCAGGATGTTCTGGGTCGGAAACTGTTGATCGAGTGTCCCAGGCCAGTAATGAGTCTGCGCGTTGTCTCCGGCGAAGCCGTAGCCCGTCGCAGTGCTATTGCCGTAGATGTAGCCGGTCTGTTCCAACGCCGGGTATAGGTTCGAGTTGTAGGCGTCTTGTGGCGTCCGGAACCCGTAGATCTCAGAAGGCGGTATTCCCAGACCATTGGGTACGCCGGCATTTTCGTCGCAAAGAGAGGCGCGGGTCAGGTAGGCGTGCGTGGGCACGATCCATCGGTCTCTCCAGTCCGTGACCGTGCTGTGCGCAGCCTCTCCAATGGTCCCGTAGTAGCCGTGGTTGCCGATTTCGTGGCCTTTGACGTATGCGTTCCTGTGGGCTTCGCACAGCGCCAGGCCGTATGCCTCGTGTACGCCGATGAGGTAGAAGCTAGCCTTTGCAGGCGTCCCGTCAAAGGTCGCGGCGTTCCCGTTGCCGGCCGGGTTGTTGCGTCCAGCCAGCAGCTCGTTCACCAGGAAGTTCACGCCGTCGGGCGCGTTGTTGTCGTCGGAGCCGATCGTGATGAAGAGCGGCACCTGTGACGGCAGCAGGCCGCCCGGGGGGGACTTGGACACTGGGACGTTGTCCCGGCCGGTGGTCGTGGCCTGGGCGGCGTCCATGTTCTGCCAGAGGACTGAGCCGCCCATTTCCGAGGCGTTGAACGGCTTGACGCGGAAGTAGTAGGTCTGGCTGCCGGCGAGCCCGGTGACTGTGTACGCAGTGGTCCTGCCGAGGTCACGGTCTGCGATGACCAGGCTCGTGAAGCCAGGGTCGGTGGCAACGTCAAGCCTGTATGAATCTACAAACGTGCCGTGGAACGACGGCGCCGACCAGGAGAGGCTGACCTGTTTGTCTCCGGAAGGTGACGCCTGGAGGTTGATGTCGCGCGTGCTGAACGTGAGGTCGGACCGCCTGTTCCCGCTGGCGTCGCCGATCTTCGGGGAGAAAACCCAGGCGGTGTCGCCCCGGGTACCCTGGTCCGTCTTTATGATCAGCGTGTTCCAGCCCTTCTTGAGCGGGAGCACGATGTCGTACTTGTCGATTACCAGCGTGCTTTCAGTGACGACGTTGTACGTGTCATACCTGGCCTCCACGCCGTCGAAGATTTTCTTGCCGTTGAGCCAGACCTTCCCACCCTTGCTTAGCCCCCACTTGAGGTGGACGGCGTTGTCGGCGGTGTGGTCATTTGCCGAGAGGACGTACGTCGCGGCGTAGCCAGACCGGTCCGGCCCGCCGTGTATAAACCCGCCGCCATAGGTGTATCCGGAGAAGGGCGCTTCGCTGTACAGCTCCCCGGCCCTGACGACGCTGTTTGTGAGGTTGTCTGCAAACGTCCAGGTCTTGCCGTCCACCACCGCGCCTCTCCGGGGAAGCACGGTTTCCGCGATGTCCCCAGCCTCGCTGGCCGCGATGTGGCTGGCCGCCAGACCGTCCGAGAACGCTCCCAACGCGAGCCAGTACCGGGGCGCGGGGTAGTCGTTCTTGTGCTGGTAGTTCCAGACTTCGGCGGCGAAGAGCCACGAGCCGAAGTCGTAGGAGTTGCAGGACCCCATGTGGTAGTGGTCGGAGGTTTCGGTCCCGATGGCAATGACGGTGCCCTTGGTGACCGGCCCCTGACCGACAAGCTTTTGCCCGACGTGCGTAAACACCCAGCAGGCCTGGTTTTGGTTCCACTGGTCCGGCGTCTTTGTGATCCAGACCACGTGGCCCTGCATCCACAGGTAACCATCGGTGACCGCCACCAGCTTCTGGCCCGTGGTCAGCCCAAAGTCGTAACCGGAATGGGCCCAGCCGTTGTCCACCAGGAAGGGCTGGTACTGCTTGCCTTCGTGGTGAGCGACGTCTGACGGGTACCTGAAGCCGTCCATGTTTGGGTACATGCTGTAGCGGGCGTCGCTCACCGCAAACCCTACGTCCTTGCCCGCGGTAAGCGGGAAGTCACCGCTACGGGCCACCGGCTCGAACCCGGAGTCATCAGCCTCTTTCCAGGCATAGCCATAGATGCGCAGGCCGTTCACAGAGACCGGCACGCCGTCCATCGCGACGTGCAGCGTGTGGGTCTCCGACTTGCCGTTACCGTCAACACGGACCGTGGCGGTGATCTTGTGGCGCGCGATCGGGACGGTGTAGCTGACCAGGGTGAGCGTCCTGCTTGAGCCGTCTGCCAGCGTGTAGGCGCGGCTCTCGCCGACGGCGAGGTCATACTTGGCCGGCCACGAGGCCGATACCTGGGGCTGGGGAGTGGCCGTGGGCGTAGCAGTCCCTGATACCGGGGTCGAGGTAGCGGCGGGCGCAGGGGTCGGCGTGGCCGTGGCGACGGGGGCCGGAGTCGGGGTCGTGCCAGGCAACGGCGTCGACGTGGCGACCGGAGCGCCGGAGCTGGTCAGGGTCAATGCGACCGCAGAGTACGCGGGGATGTCGTAAGTGAAGTTGCCAGACGCCACGATCACCTGCGGCTGGATGGCCGCGAGAGCTGACTGGAACGCCGCCGTACTGCCGATCTGGACGTCCGGGATCGCAATGCCATTGATGGTCGTGGAGTGGGCGGTGAACGAACCGGGGTCGGTAAGAGAAGTCGGGTTGGCGCTGGCCATCACATAGGCATAGCCGGCGACCGGGGAGAAGCCAGATATCTGCAGGCTAGCCGAGGCTGCCTGGTCAGAGAGGTTGACCAGCATCAGCTTGAGCTTGCCAGGGTCCTGCGTGTCCTTGCTCGCCCAGACGACGACGTTCTGGTATGGGTCCGAGGTTGAAGACCGCACCATCTGGTCACCGAAGTGCTGCGCGAGCAGCCATGCGGTGGAATAGGTCGGCCGGATGTCCAGGGCCGTGTCGCCCCAGGTCCCTATGTGGCCGCGCGAGTTAGTCTTGGCCGGTCCAGGACCCCCGTCCTCGAGCGAGTAAAAGGTAACGATGTCGAGGCCGTTGTAGGCCCAGCGGGGCAGTACGTCTGCCAGCCAGACCGCCGCCAGGTGGTTGGAGTTGATGGGGTTCTCGTGCCCGACAGCGTGTGGACCGAACTCCGTGATTGCCGTCTCCATGGTCGGGTGGGTTGGCAGGTAGTTCTGCTTGATGTAGTTCATCTTCTGTTCCGCGATACCGCGGCGGTAGGACCACCTGTCAAGCCGGCCTGCCGGGATGCTGTTGGGATCACCCGGGCAGCCGAAGCCGTCCTGACAGACTGTCCCCACGTTCCCGCCCCAAGCCATCAGTGCCGCGACCGAGCCGCCCTGATAGGCAAAGGACGTGGTGTTGGTGGTCCACTCGGTCAGCGGGTACCAGTGGAACGTGAGGACATCAAGGTTGGTGGTGTTCTGGGCGAAGATCGCGTCCTCCCAGGCGGTATAGCCTGGCTGGTGCGCCGCCGAAGACATGACCCTGACGGACGGGTCTACCGCGACAAGCGCCGCCCGGTAGGCGGCGAACCGGCCGGCGAACAGGGCCGGGGTCATGCCGCAGTTACCCTCCCCGAGGGTCTGTTCATTGCCCACCTCCCAGTACTTGAACCCGTAGCCTTTTTCGATGTTTGTGTACCGGAGGAGGTCCGCCCACATCTTGGGGTTGTTGTCGCAGACGTTGACCTGGACCATCCCCTCGGCCTGGACGTCCGTGGCGAAACGCGCGAATGCATCCACCATTTCCGGGCTGTAGCGGTGGAGGTACGAGTAGGCCTGACCGTTGTCAGGGTCGGTGTAAGTCCAGGCGCCATCGTCAGAGCCGCTGGTGCGGTTCCTGTCCCAGCCGACACGGTTGGCCCACAGGCCGCCGGCGAACCGGAGCACACCGGGCTTGAGGGGCTTAGTCGCCTCGACAATGGCCTGGTACTTGCCGGCCGGACAGCAGGAGAAACCTGAGCCGCGGTCCCAGATGCCGTGCCAGAGGTAGTTCCAGTTGTTGGTGGCCACCCCCCGCATGGTCGACTTGAACGGGTAGACATCCACGCCGGCGTCCACCGTCAGGTTGACGACCGCGGCCTGTGTCTTGCCGTCCCGGTCAGACCACACCAACGCGGCAGCCAGCAACGCGAACAGGGCCGCCAGCCCGACGAGCGACACCGGCCGCGTACAAAAGACAGAGACAAGTCTGCTCATGAGTTTTCTCACTCCGAAAGGGGCCAAACATCGTCTATCGCCGACGCTACCATAGGCCCCACAGGGCCCAACTGGTAGGAGGGTGACACTCCGTTGGCTTTTGGTGTTAACTTCCACCGAGCCACGCGAGACTCGCGGCGTAAACACAACCAGGCAATAGCGGGGCAAGCCCGACCAAGGGTACCCCTGACGAGGCCAAGACTTGGCAAGATAAATACTGTTGCCGTGAAGGCTCATCGGCGGTCAGGCGCGTTTTTCGGCCAAAAGTGCGCCTCAAGCCGACCCCGCGTCACACCATCACACTCTGGCCATTACTGTTTTCTTACGCGGGATAGTCAAGGCGCAGGTGCAGGGCGCGCCTTGCCCGGTCACGATGCTGGACCCCGCAGCGCGACGATCGGAGCGCCCCATTTACGCCCCCCGGCGAGGGATTGATTCTTCCAGGACGGCCGTGCATCGCGCCGTCGCCCTGGTATGTGCAGGTGACGCACGCCTTGGAACTCCTTCGCGTCGCACCAGCGCCACAGACCACTGTCACCCGCCCGTGCCTCCGAAGGTTGGTCCGGGCTAGCGGGCACCGCCACTGCTGCGGCCTGCCCGGTTCTCGCCGACTATTTCCGCCAGCTGGACGACGAACCGTTCCTGGTTGAGGCCGTTCTCGACGATCGCCCGTGCATTGCGGCCCATCCGGGCGGCTTCCTCGGGGTGATCGAGGAAGAACTTGACCTTTTCGCGCCAGCCCTGAACATCGCCCGGCCTCACATAAAAGCCAGTCTCGCCTTCCTTCACCAGCCCCAGCGCCACCTCGCCGGTGGTGCCGGTTACGATCAAGGCCTTCCCCATCGCCATGGCCTCGTAGATAACCATCGTGCCTGCCTGGCTCGGGGTCTCAAGCAGCGGGACCGCAACAAAAAGCGCGCGGGCATACAGGTCCCGCAACTCGGCCGGCGCCAGGCGCAGGAAGGTGACGTTTTCCGGGGCCGCAGCGACTCCTGCCTTGCGCCCTGGGTCCACCCACGGGCTGAACGCCGCCAGGTATGCGCGGACGTTCAAGCCGCGCACCGCCTCGACCAGGGTCGGGTAGTCCCGCCGGTACATGCCGGCGCTCACCAACAACGGCTCGGGCTCGGCTTGCGATGGTCGCCAGAACCGGTGGTCCGCAGGGTGACGGAGCAGCCTTACCTGACTGGACGGGACGCCTGCCTTTGTTACGAGCCTCTCGGCAGCGACAGGCCCGTAACAGACGAAACGGTCGATCTGCTTGTGCAGCCGGCACATCTTCGTCATTCGGGCGCCCCAGCCCCTGGAGAGCTTGCCGTGACAGATTACGACGAGCCGCCGCCTGGTCCTCGACAGTTTGAACAGGGTCGCCAGGATCGCTCCGGAGTGGTCTAGGTCGACGAGGATGGAGTCGTAATCGCGTCGCCTCTTGAACCCCGCCCACGCCACGCCAAAGAGCCCGGCGAACCTGGACAGCGGGCCCAGCCTGCCCCACGGCCGCCCTTCCGGAGCAATCACCGTCGCGCCAAGCCGGTCCGCCAGTGCCAGCAGGTCATGGCTGGGCGCGGTCCCTTGTCGCACCCGTTCACGCAGGTCCGCCGGAACCCTCGAACTCAAGAGCACGGCTACCCTTGACGCCGCTAGTGTCTTGGCGCCCTGATGCACCCCCGTGCTCGCGGGGGCGGGCCGTGCGGTGTCCGGCTTGACCGTCATGCAGTGTCCTCTTACTGGGCAGCTCCTGGCGGGACCGGGCTGCTGTGCGGCACG
>CAYWBD010000238.1:0-7606 GCA_964456315.1 uncultured Thermoflexus sp. | reverse complement strand
CGCCCCCCGCCGACAGACTTGCCGTGACAAACTGCCACAATCCCGGAGTGCGCGCCGGGCGATTACGCGTGCGGGAACCGTGTGCGCCGGGCATCAGAGGGCAGATGAACATGGTCATGAAACGCAGCCGGGACAAGCCCGGAGTGCTCGTGGTTGACGATGACCCCAAGGTCCGGCGGCTTCTGGCCACGCACATGTCCAAAGGCGGGTTCGAGGTCTTCCTGGCCGCCCACGGGGAGGAAGCCCTTTACCAGGCCTCTCTGAACCAGCCGGACGTGGTAGTGCTGGACTTGTCCATGCCAGGGATGGACGGCTTCGCCACGATCGGGCGCCTGCGGGAGTGGTTCACGGACCCCATCATCATCCTCTCCGCGACTGACCAGGAGCGGGAGAAGGTGCGCGCCCTCGACCTCGGCGCGGACGACTACATGACCAAGCCGTTCGGCCCTGATGAGCTGGCCGCCCGCGTGCGCGCCGCCATCCGGCGGGCAGAGCGGCTGTCCGCCGCGGCCGAGCAGTCGGAGCCGGTGGTCCGCGCCGGCGAGTTCGAGGTCGACCTGGCGGCCCGCATCGTGCGGCGCAACGGCGCAGAGGTTCGCCTGACCCGCACCGAGTACGACCTGCTACGCGCCCTGGCGGTCAATACGAACAAGGTGATGACGCACAGGCAGCTGCTGCAGTCGGTCTGGGGCCCGGAGTACAACGACGAGGCGGAGTACCTGCGCACGTTCGTCAAGCAGCTGCGCCGTAAGCTGGAGGCCGACCCTTCACGCCCGACCGTGATCCTCACCGAGCCGGGCGTCGGCTACCGTCTGGTGACGAAGTAGGGCGGTCCCCTCCAGTTGACATAATCGGCCTTATAAATGCCTACAATCTGTGTGTTCTACGGTGTGGTCATCCAGATGTTCTGGCGCGACCACAACCCTCCGCACTTTCACGCGCTTTACGGCGAAGATGAGGCGCTCATAGACCTCCGAGACCTCCGCACGCTCCGGGGTGCATTGCCTCGACGGGCGATGTCCATGGTGCTGGAGTGGGCTGCGGAACACCGGGACGAACTGCTGGAGGACTGGGAGTTATGCCGCAAGCTGCAAAGTCCAAACCAGATCGAGCCGCTTCGTTAGTGCCCGCTGTCAGGCATACCGTCCCTTGGAGAGTGGTACGGGCGAAGCCGCTTTCAGGGCACCGACTTAAGGTCAGTTTCGCAGACGGCACAACCGGCAACGTCGCCCTGGGTGGCTTCCTGAATGGCCCCCAGATCGCCAATACGGTGTTTGAATCCCTCCGGGACCCGGCGTATTTTTTGCAGGCGCGGGTCGTCCTCGGGGCTGTGCAGTGGCCCAACGGCGCGGAACTTGCGCCGGACGCCATGTATGACGCGATCTCACAGGGCGGCACCTGGTCGCCTGAGTAGGCAGTACTTGGCGTTTCATTGCGGCGGCCCGACCGTGCCAGCTTAGTGAAACTCCATGCACCGGCCGCCAGTTGATCGGGCAGCCTACCTGGCGCATACACACATGGTGTCATATTATTGACTCATGGCAGGTTGTTCGCCTATGTCATTGAAACGGAGAATGCCACATGACAACCGCCAAGGCGAAGCTCGGCAAAGGCGGCCGGTTGGTCATACCGGCCGGCATCCGGGAGTCCATGGGCGTCCAGGAAGGCGACGAACTCATCCTGGACTACAAGGCTGGCGAGTTGAAGGTCCTGTCGCGCCAGCGAGCCGTGAAGCGCGCCCAGGCGCTGGTCAAGAAGTACGTGCCAGCCGAAAGGGACCTGGTATCAGAGCTCATCAGGGAGCGGCGCGCTGAGGCGCAGCGTGATTGAGACTGTCCTGGACGCCTCGGCCGTCCTCGCGCTGTTGAAGGATGAGCCCGGTGCGAACGAGATCGAAACTGCGCTCAACGGCGCGGCCATCAGCACGGTCAACCTGGTCGAAGTCAGGGCCAAGCTCCTCAGCGGCGGAATGACTGAAGCAGCGGTGACCGAAGCCCTGGACAACCTGAACATGCAAGTTGTGGCCTTCGACGAGGACCAGGCCCTGTTCGCCGGTCAGATCCGCGAGCCTGCCCGCCTGCTTGGCCTTTCGCTGGCCGACTGCGCCTGCATCAGCCTGGCACATGCCAGCGGCTGCCCGGTCCTGACCTGTGACCGTGGGTGGTCGAAGGCGGGCTTCGGGGTTGCCGTCCGGGTCGTACGCTAGGGTCGGCTACCGGCTGGTCACGAAGTAGACCGTGTCCAGTTCAACTGCGCCCGCCTGGCCCCCAGCGCGGTCGCGGCCTCAGCGCGCCGGGCTCTCGACGTAGACCGCGTCACCCGGCCGCACACGCGACGGGACTTTGATCGCCACGTCATCACCCGGGTAGGCGACCTCGGCCTTCTTCTTGTGGATCTCCATGGAGTCCAGCTTGAACGACAGGTCCGTCGTGCGGCCGGCGATGTGCAACTGGTCCCCTTTGCGGAGCGGGGCCTCCAGCTTCAGCGCTGCCACGGTCAGGAGCGTGTAGTAGTGGCTGACCCTGCCCGCCAGCATCGCCACAGGGACCCGGCGCGGCTTGCCGGTACCGAACAGCACGTCGTGCAGAGGCTGGTCGAGCGCCTGCGCGATGTCGGTCAGCGACAGGACGCCAGTCAGCGCTTTCCCCTCGGTGACAGGCAGGCGCTTGATGCCCTTCTCCCTGAGCAGCCGGGCTGCCTGCAGCAAGTCGGTCTCGGCGTCCACGCTCTCGACGGGCGCGGTCATGTGTTCTGAGACCTTGCAGCTGGACGGGGCGTGGTTGTGGCTTGTGCAGCGGACGATGAGGTCGCGGTCCGTGATGACCCCCTCCATGCGCGGCCCTGCGCTTACGACCAGCATGCCGACGCCCTGTTCGCGCATCAGAGCGGCCGCCTGGGCCACGGTCTCGTCGGCCCCGATGGTGACGGCGCCTATGACCATCACATCCTTGACCTTCATGTGGATGCCTCCTGGCGACTCTGCGACGTGCGCCTGTGACGGGCACGCGCCCCCGGCGCGCCTGTGCAGCGCCCGGCAGCAGGCTGATAGGTTACCGCCGTGAGCACCGGCAGGGCGGGAGTGACCCGACAGGCGGGGTGAAGAATGAGTGAGGACTGGCCACCCCTCGCGACCATGTGGCACACCGTACTATTAGTGGCACTCTATGCCGACTTGTGCCACAATTGAGTTATGGCTACAAAAACGTCTGAGCACAAGACCCGCAGAGGGGGAGTCACGCTGGGCCAGCAGGGACGCATTGTCATCCCTGTTGAAGCGCGGCGCGTACTCAAGCTCAAACCTGGGCAGAAGCTGGCCGCGTACGTCGAGGACGGGCGTCTCATCATCGAGACACGCGAGCAGCTACTCCACCGGATTCAGGAGAAATTCGCCGAGGCACGCAAACGCACTGGCGTGAGCGCACTGGACGAGCTGTTCGCAGAGCGCCGGGCCGCGGCCAAGAAAGAGCTTGAACAGTGACCAGACCGCGGCCGCTTGTGGTGGATTCGTCGGTCGTCATCGCGGTGCTTCAACGGGAGCCCGGCTGGCAGAGGTTGGAGTCGCTTGTGTCCGGAGCCGCTATCTCCGCGGTCAATTGGTCTGAGGTCGCCGACAAGTACACGTCGAGTGGCGTCTCGCAAGAGGCAGCCCGCGAGCTGCTGGATTCGTATGCGTTGGAGACCCACGCGTTCACGAAGCAGGATGCCGAAACCACTGCTCGCCTCAAACCTTCGACCGCGCCCGCTGGTCTGTCACTGGCCGACCGAGCGTGCCTGGCCCTTGCACTGCGGCTCGGTAGGACCGTCGCCACGGCCGACCGACCGTGGGCGACCATCAGCGTTGGCGTGACGATCATGCTGGTCCGCTAGTACTGGCCGAGTCCGGTCGTCTCGCCGCCCCGCGCTACCCCTTCAGGCGCGCCGCTATCGCGTCCACGTCAAACACACAGCCGCCCCAGGTGCCTCCCGAGGCCGCCTGCAGCGCCGCCCACAGGCGTGTGTCGTCCGGCAGGTCAGGGTGAGGCCGCAGGTCCGTCGGCGCTGGGCGGCGGGACAACTCTGCATCGCCCCAGGCCCTCCCGTGCGTCACGCCCGCCGCGCCGACCATGTTGACCGCGCCCTCCAGGGTCTTCCGGTTCACGACGATCTCGATGACGTCGCCGTCCCGCACCTTGCCGATGGGCCCGCCGGCCAGCGCCTCGGGCCCGACGTGGCCGATGCAAGCGCCGGTGCTCACGCCCGAGAACCGCGCATCGGTGACCAGCGCGATGTGTTTGCCGTACGACAGGTGCTTGAGCGCAGCGGTGATCTGGTAGACCTCCTCCATGCCGGTGCCCAGCGGCCCGCCGCAGGTCAGCACCATGACCTCGCCGGCCTTGAGCTTGTCGTCCCCGCGGGACTTGATTGCACGGACGGCATCGCGCTCTGCGCGGAACACGCGCGCCGGGCCGGTCTTGCGGTACACGCCGTCGGCGTCCACGACCGTCGGGTCGATCGCCGTGCTCTTGATGACAGAGCCCTCTGGCGCCAGGTTGCCTGTCGGGAACGTCACCGTGCTGGTCAGCCCCTTCGAGCGGGCGCGGTCTGCCGACATGATCACGTTGTCCGGGTCCACCCCGTCCAGCTCCTTCAGCCGCGCCCGCACAGCCTGGCGGCGCTCCGAGCCCTCCCACCAGTCCAGGTTCTGGCCCAGCGACTGCCCAGTCACGGTGACGACGCTCGTGTCCAGCAGGCCCAGCTTGCGGAGGTGCAGCATGACCTCGGGCACACCGCCTGCGGCGTAGAGCGCGGCCGTGGGGTGGCCGACAGGCCCGTTCGGCAGCACATCGACGAGGCGCGGAGTCGCCTTGTTCACCCGCTCCCAGTCGTCCCGGGTGGGCCGCCTGCGGCCAGCCGCGTGGGCGATGGCCGGCACGTGCAGCAGCAGGTTCGTCGAGCCGCCGCAGGCTGCGTGGACAACCATGGCGTTCTCGATGGCGTGGTCGGTCAGGATGTCCTGCGACGAGATGCCGCGCCGCTCCAGGTTGACCAGCGCCCGCGCAGACCGCACCGCGATGTCCAGCCACGCCGGCGTGCCCGAAGGCGACAGCGCCCCGTGCGTGAGCGCCAGGCCCAACGCCTCGCAGACCACCTGCGACGTGCCGGCCGTGCCCAGGAACTGGCACCCGCCGCCCGGCGACGCGCAGGCCCGGCAGCCGACGTCCTGGGCGTATTCCAGCGTCACCTCGCCCTGCGCGAACCGTGCGCCGATGGACTGGATGCGGCCGGCGTCCTCGCCGTGCTCGGGGGCGAGCGTGACGCCTCCCGGCACGATGATGACGGGCGACTTCTTGAGGCCGGCCATCGCCATCATCATGGCGGGCAGGCCCTTGTCGCAGGTGGCGACGCCCATGTAGCCCCGGGCCGTGGGCAGCGACCGGGCGATGCGCCGGAACACCTGCGCGGCGTCGTTGCGGTAGGGGAGGCTGTCGAGCATGCCCGTGGTGCCCTGCGTGCGGCCGTCGCAGGGGTCGGAGCAGAACCCGGCGAAGGGGACCGACTGGAGCCGCCGCAGCTCGTTTGCCGCCGCCTTGATGAGCGACATGAGCTCCCAGTGGCCGGTGTGCAGCCCGAGCGCGACGGGCGTGCCGTCATCGTTGCGCACGCCGCCTGCGGTGCTCAGGACCATGAACTGCTTGCGCATGAGCTCCCGCGGGTCCCAGCCCATGCCGGCGTTCTGGCTCATGCCGAAGTGGTTGCCCGAGGGGTCATCCAGCAGGAAGTCGGCCGTGAAGGGGACGGCGCCCTTCGGGCCGGGCGCGTGTGTAATGACGTTCCACAGCGCAGGGTCCTGGCGGGTGCCGAGGACGTCGCCGAGGGACGATTCCAGGGTGTCGTGGTTCTTTGGCGGCGCTTTGAGGGTCATGGCATCTCAACTCCAGCAGGCACGCGTGCGACCGCCGCCGATTCTATCTGCACGCGCCGGTGCGCCGCGGTGCGCTGCAGAATGGCCCCCGCCTTGCCAACGTCCTCCCCCTGTGAGCACATGCGTCCCGGTCCCCTTGGAGGCCTGGACGCGAACCTCTCAGGCGGGCTTTCCGCCGAATATTTTTGCCATGTTTTCTGGCGCAAAGAATTCAGCGGGAGATACGCTGCCGCCAAACGTGCCGAAGAACCTGTCCGTCTGCTCCTGATTGCCTCGTAAGGCCCCGAATAGCTGCTGCGTTTCCGGGGGCGGTGGCTCTAGCTTGGCGAATTGAACGCTGGTCTCGAATCCGGGCATGGCAAGTTGATCTCTTGTCTGTCCATAGCCAGCAAGGGCGTCATCGAGGGACCGGCGGCCTGAGAGACCCGAATCGATGGCGTCAGACAGGAGCTCCGCGTCTCGAAAGGCGTCAGTAATGCCAAGTGCCAGGATCGGGTCCTTGTGGTAGCCAGCGTCACCCACCAGGGCCCACCCGGGACCCGAGGCCTTCCTGAAAAAGTTCGGGAGGTCGTCGGTACCGTGGAACCGTTCGCTGCGCTTGCCCTGCTTGACCCGCGCGGCGAGGCTCGGAGCGAGTTCCAGGGCCCTCATAAAGCTGCCCTCTACGTCGGTGCGGACTTCCTGGAAAGAGGACCTCGGCCAGTACACGATTGTCAGGACCCGCCCGTCATTCGTCGGGGCGGCGATGATCATTCTTCCTGGCCGCGGGTAGAGCTCGGCAATCTCTACCGCCACGCCGTCCCAGTACGTGTAGAACGCGCAGGTAAAAGTCCCTCGTGCGTTGTACTCCGAGGCCTTCACGTTTTTTGCGACTAGCGACCGCATGCCGTCCGCGCCGATCACGATGCGGGCCTTCTCAACTACTGACCCGCCGCCTTGAGCATGGCCGCGGATGCCTGTGACACGGCCACCATCCGACACGACCTCCTCGACAGTGAACTTCTCTCGCAGCACTGCACCCGATTCCACGGCTGCGTCCACGAGGAGCTTGTCCAGGACAGTGCGGCGCGGCGCATAGGCGTCCGCGATCCCATCTGCCGGAGTGGGGCTGCCCTCGAGCGCGAACGGGCCCACGTCCAGCCTCTGGCGTCTGATCGGCGGGCAATTGGTCGCGATAAGCCTGGGCAGGAGGCCCCAGCGGTTCATGCGGGCAATTGCGGGCTGATGCAGGTAATGCGTGGAGAGCTTATCGCTCGGGAAGGAGGCCCTGTCCAGAAGGAGGACCTTGTGGCCCTTCCGTGCAAGCAGCATCGCAGTTGGCGAGCCGGCGCAGCGCGCGCCGACCACAATCACGTCATAAGCGTCCGGCATGTGACACCTCCGTTACGTCGACTGGCGGATGGTACCAACCGCGACTCGCCCCCGCGACCCTCCGTTCTCCGGGGCGACGGCGCGGAAACGCGACGGATTCTCCGCCGCATTTACCCATCGGACTGTGTGTTGCCAGGCGAACACTGCGGCGGCAGCCCGCCCGACGCGGGGAGGCGTAAGGTAAGCCCCGTCTCGCCGTCGTTTCACTCTGCGGCACGGCGGCTTGGAGGCTGACATGAAGATCACAGACGTCAAGACCTACGTGACGATGCCCATCGAGGGCCTGGCCTGGCTCTTCGTCGAGGTGGAGACGGACGAGGGCATCACCGGCCT